>JANMKM010000391.1:0-4149 GCA_031372035.1 Rhodoferax sp.
GATCGTAGCCTTCAGCCAGAGCAACATCAACTGCTCGATTGCCGAAAGTGTGGAGCGCTTCCGTCCGGTGGCTGAAGCGGCACGTGCCCATGGCATCTACGTGCGCGGCGCGATCTCTTGCGCCGTGGGCTGCCCTTATGAAGGCGAGATTTCACCTGAACGGGTGGAACTCGTTGCACGGCTGCTCAAGGACATCGGAGTGCAGCATGTGGGCGTGGCCGACACCATCGGAGTTGGCACGCCCGCCAAGGTGCAGCGCGCCATGGAGGCGGCGTTGCGCTACTTTGACATCGACGATGTTTCCGGCCACTTCCACGACACCTATGGCCAGGCCCTGGCCAACACTCTGGTGTGCCTGGAGATGGGTGTGTGGCAATTCGATACCTCGGTCGCTGGCCTGGGTGGCTGCCCCTATGCCAAGGGTGCCACCGGCAATGTGGCATCGGAAGATGTGGTCTACATGCTGCAGGGCATGGGTGTGGATACCGGCATTGACCTGGATCTGCTGATCGATGCCGGCAAGTTCATCAGTGACTTCCTGCAGCGCAAGCCGAATTCCCGTGCTGCGACCGCGCTGCTGAACAAGCGCGTTGCCGCATGAACCACGGCGGCATGCAAGAGGCTGCAACGACGCCCGAGCCCGGGGCGGTCGCGTGGCCGGAGGGCGTGCAGCGGGTGGCAGCCGCATTGCGGTCCCATGGCCATCCGCATGCGCCGCTGATGCTGGACGCCGCAGCGCGTACTGCAGCGCAAGCAGCGCAGTTGCTGGGAGTGGAACTGGGCCAGATTGCCAAGAGCATCATTTTTCGCCGGCGTTCGGATGATGCGCCGGTGCTGGTGATCACCTCGGGTGACCGGCGCGTGGACCAGGTCAAGGTGGAAGCCATGCTCGGGCCTCTGGGCCGTGCCGATGCCGATTTCGTGAAGGCGCGGACCGGGTTTTCGATTGGTGGCGTGGCACCGTTGGCCCACGCCCAGAGGCCGCTGACATTGATCGACCAGGACCTGATGCGCTTTGCCGAGATCTGGGCGGCCGCCGGCCATCCGCACGCGGTGTTCCGGTTGGCGCCGCAATCCTTGGCGCAGTGGACCGCAGCACCCGTGGCGGACGTCGTACTGCGCCCGGCGGAAACTCAGTCACTATGAATTCAGTAGCGTTCCGCGCAGATCTGGTACTGGCAGGCGCTGAAAAGGTTCCCTCGCCTTGCATCTCCGTGTGCAGCATGGAGCCCGGTCTGGGTCTGTGTTCCGGCTGCTGGCGTACGCTGGATGAGATTGCTGCCTGGGGCGGCATGGACGACGTTGGCAAACGCGCGGTCTGGCGCCTGATCGCCGAGCGCGCTGGCCGGAAAACGGCATGAAGCACATCCACTTTTACTTTGACGTCATCTCGCCATACGCCTACCTGGCATTCGAGAAGCTTCCTCAGGCACTGCTGGGACTGAGCTACAGCGTGACCTACCGGCCGGTGCTGTTTGCAGCCATGTTGCAACACAATGGTCAGCTGGGTCCGGCCGAGATCGCCGGCAAGCGCGATTGGACCTACCGCCAGGTGCAGTGGCTGGCACACGCCAACGGCATTGACCTGCAAATGCCGGCGGCGCATCCCTTCAACCCGCTGCCGTTGCTGCGGCTGGCGGTTGCCACGCAGCTGGATGGGTGTGCCAACCGCTTTGTCTGTGAAACCCTCCTGCGCCATGTCTGGCAGGGTGGCGCCGATGCTGCCGACGCCGCCCGCTTGCAGACTGTCACAGCATTGCTGGAGCCACGGCGTGCACCGGACAGCGAAGCCGTCAAGGAGCAGCTCAAGATCCAGACCGCACAGGCTATTGCGCAGGGCGTGTTTGGCGTGCCGACCATGGCCGTGGATGACAAACTGTTCTGGGGCATGGATGCCTTGCCCATGTTGCGCGCCTATCTGCAGGGCGACCCCTGGTTCGATGGCCCGCAATGGGGCCAGGCAGCGGTACTGCCCAGCGCCATCGCACGCAGGCGCTAGCGCGGGACAACGGCCACGGCGCGTGCGACCGTGGTGTCAGTTTCAGTTCAGTTTGGCGCAAGCTCCTGTTGGTTTCACGTCAGAGCAGGGTCAGCACCGGCTCCAACAATGCGCCCAGGCCGCCGCATCCGGGGTCGCAACTACGAGGAGCATTCTGCAATGGCTACTGCAATCGCCCACCGGCCTATGACCGGCGAAGAGAAGAAGGTGATCTTCGCCTCTTCGCTTGGAACCGTTTTCGAATGGTATGACTTCTACCTGTACGGCACGCTGGCCGTGATCATCGGAAATCAGTTCTTCTCGGCGCTGGACCCGGCCTCGCGCACCATCTTTTCGCTGCTGGCCTTTGCCGCCGGTTTCATCGTGCGGCCCTTTGGCGCTCTGGTGTTTGGACGGCTCGGTGACATGATCGGACGCAAGTACACCTTTCTGGTGACGATCCTGATCATGGGTTTGTCGACGTTCATCGTTGGCTTGCTGCCCAACTATGCAGCGATTGGTGTCGCCGCTCCGGTGATCCTGATCGGCCTGCGGATGTTGCAGGGCCTGGCCTTGGGCGGTGAGTACGGCGGTGCAGCCACCTATGTTGCAGAGCTTGCGCCTGCCGGCAAGCGCGGCGCCTATACCTCCTGGATCCAGACCACGGCTACCCTGGGTCTGTTCCTGAGCCTGGTGGTGATTCTGGGCACACGGACCATGATCGGAGAAGCCGCCTTTGCCGACTGGGGCTGGCGCGTACCGTTCCTGCTGTCGATTCTGCTGTTGGGCGTCTCGGTCTACATCCGCTTGAGCATGAACGAATCTCCGGCATTCTCCAAGATGAAGGCCGAGGGCAAGACCTCGAAGGCGCCACTGTCCGAATCCTTCGGCCAGTGGAAGAACCTGAAGATCGTGATCCTGGCGCTGGTCGGTCTGACTGCCGGCCAGGCAGTGGTCTGGTACACGGGGCAGTTCTATGCCCTGTTCTTCCTGACTGGTGCACTGAAGGTGGACGGGGCCACGGCCAACATCCTGATTGCGGCGTCACTGATAATCGGCACACCGTTCTTCATTCTCTTTGGCTCCCTGTCGGACAAGATTGGCCGCAAGCCGATCATCATGGCAGGCTGCCTGCTGGCGATCCTCACCTATTTCCCGGTGTTTGAAGCGCTGACCAAGGCGGCGAATCCGGCCCTGGCCGCGGCACAAGCCAAGAACAAGGTGGTGGTGACGGCTGACGCCGGCGAATGCTCGTTCCAGTTCAACCCGACGGGTACGGTCAAGTTCACCAGTTCCTGCGACATTGCCAAGCAGGTGCTCTCGGCCAACTCCGTCAGCTATGACAATGCGCCCGCTGCCGCTGGTACACCCGCCAGCATCAAGATTGGCGAAACCGTGATCACAAGTTACTCGGCCAACGGTGTGGCTCCGGATGAGCTGAAGAAGAAGGATGGCGAATTCAAGAAGTCACTGGCTGACGCCCTCAAGGCTGCCGGCTACCCGGCCAAGGCCGACCCGGCGCAGGTCGACAAGGTGATGATCATCATCATCCTGACCTACCTGGTGATCCTGGTGACCATGGTCTACGGTCCGATCGCTGCCATGCTGGTGGAAATGTTCCCGACCCGGATTCGCTACACCTCGATGTCGCTGCCCTACCATATCGGCAATGGCTGGTTCGGCGGTCTGCTCCCGGCAACGGCGCTGGCCATCGTGGCCCAGACCGGCAACATGTACAACGGCTTGTGGTACCCCATCATCGTGGCCGGGATGACACTGGTGATTGGCACCCTGTTCGTCAAGGAAACCAAGGACGTGGACATCTACGCCAACGACTGACCCGTCGCTGGTACTGTTTCCCGGCGCCAATACGGCCCGGGTGTTGAGTCAAGGCCCGCATACTGCGGGCCTTTCTTTGGAGATCTGCGATGTGGAAACTGATAGTGGGATTTGTGGTGTTCGCCGCCTTGGCGATGTGGCTGCTCAGCAAAGGGGGCGACATCGACATGAGCGGAGAGAAGCACGGGATTGAGGAGGCGCATCCGGCCGCTTCTGCGGCTGCGGCCGCGATTGCGGCAACGTCTCCGGCCAGTGTTGCTGCATCTGCGGTGCCGGCGGCCAGCACCGGCCGTTGAGGGTCAGGTGGACGCTAGCCTGCAGGCCTAGCGCCG
>JANMKM010000410.1:0-1938 GCA_031372035.1 Rhodoferax sp.
CCACCAGCGCCACGGCACTGGCCGAGTGGTGCGGGCTGCAGGTGGGCCGCCTGGCCCACTGCTCCATGCTGAAGCGGCCGCACAGGCTGGCGATGGCTGCGCTCTGCAGGGCCTGGGTGTTGTCCATGGGTGGCAGCAACGAGGCAAAACGCTGCGCCAGCATCGACTTGCCGGAGCCCGGTGGCCCGACCAGCAGCAGGCGGTGGCCGCCCGCGGCGGCGATCTCCAGTGCCCGCTTTGGTCCGGCCTGGCCCTTGACGTCGGCCAGGTCTGCCAGGGCGAGCTCGATGGCCGCGGGTGCTGCATGCACCCGTTCCCAGGGTGGAGCGTCGGCAGCTGGCGCCTGGCAGTGGCGCACCACGTCCAGCAGATGCTCGGCGCCATAGACCTCGGCCTGCGGCACCAGTGCTGCCTCCAGTGCGCTGGGCCGTGGCAACACCAGCCGGGTATGGACCTGGCCGGCCTGCAGCGCCAATGACATCGCCAGGGCGCCGCGTACCGGGCGCAACTCGCCCGATAGCGAAAGCTCGCCGGCAAATTCATGGCCGGCCAGACGCTGGGCCTCGATCTGGCCGCTGGCTGCCAGGATGCCCAAGGCAATCGGCAGGTCAAAGCGGCCCGAGTCCTTGGGCAGGTCGGCGGGCGCCAGATTGACGGTGATGCGCTTGTTGTGCGGAAACTCCAGGCCGGCGTTCTGAATGGCGCAACGCACCCGCTCCCGCGCCTCCTTGACCTCTGTCTCGGCCAGTCCCACCAGCGTGAAGCTGGGCAGACCATTGGCCAGATGCACCTCGACAGTCACTGCCGCTGCTTCCATGCCCACCAGGGAACGGCTCTGCACCAAAGCAAGGCTCATGGGAAATCTCCATATTGGTGCGCACATTTGGCGCCTCTGGCTGCATTCGCACCATTCAGGTGCTTACTGTGTTTTCGTACAGATAGCTTAACGCAAGCCGCGCCAATTGGTGCACCTCGGTGCAAATGCACCCCTGGGGGCCGCTGGCATGGTCTGTGCGTATTCATGCCGTCCGTCAACCTTTTCGTGGAGTACCGCATGAGCTTCAAAATGAAATCGACCCTGGTTCTTGCCAGCCTGCTTGCCAGCACCGCCGTCATGGCGCAGACCAAGGCCCCTGAGCCCGACTACACCTGGTCGTTCAATGCCGGCCTGATCACCGACTACCGGTATCGCGGGATTTCGCAGACGCGCCTCGACCCCGCAGTTCAGGGCGGCATCGACTTCGCCCACAAGAGCGGCTTCTACCTGGGCACCTGGGCCTCGTCGATCCAGTGGATCAAGGACGCAGGCGGCAGCGCCAGTGCCGAAATCGACATCTACGGCGGCTACAAGGCCACGGTGGGCGACCTGACCTATGACATCGGTGTCCTGACCTACCAATACCCGAGCAACAAGCTCAACCCCAGTGCCAACACCACCGAGGTCTATGGTGCACTGACCATGGGTGTGTTCACGGCCAAGTATTCGCGCAGCACCGGCAACCTGTTCGGCTTTGGCGGCAGCAGCGGCAGCGGCTACCTGGACCTGAGCGCCAGCTTCGACATGGGCAATGGCTGGAGCATTGCGCCGCACATCGGCAACCAGCAGGTGAACGGCACCGGCAATGGCAAGTACTCATATACCGACTACTCCCTGACGCTGGGCAAGGACATGGGCAATGGCGTGTCGCTGTCGGCCGCCCTGGTTGGCACCAATGCTGACAAGACCTTGTATGTCACACCCGGCGGCAAGTTCCTGGGCCGTGGCGCCCTGGTGGTTGGCGCGAAGTACAGCTTCTGAAGGACCTGCTCTCTCTGACTGCAGCTACGCCGCGGGCGGGCCCCCCCGCCCGGCCCCCGCCGCGCAAACCCGCTAAAATTTAAAAAGGTTAGCCCCCCCCCGGACACGCCCAGTAACCCAACAAATATGAGAAACCAAGA
>JANMKM010000498.1:0-3928 GCA_031372035.1 Rhodoferax sp.
GGCTTTAGTGCCGGTTCTGGGCACCAGCAAGGTGGAGCGGGGCGAGGCGGCCACGCAGGTCCTGATCGGCCATGTGGCGACGGTCCTGTTCTGGGTGCTGGTGCTGACGTGTGTGGTGGGCGTGCTGGCCGCACCTCTGCTGGTTTGGGTGATGGCCAGCGGCCTGCAGCAAAATCCACGCGGCTTCGATGCGGCGGTGGTGATGGCGCGCTGGATGTTCCCCTACATCGGCTTCATGTCGCTTGTGGCCTTGGGCGCCGGCATTCTCAACACCTGGAAGCGGTTTGCCATTCCGGCTTTCACGCCGGTGCTCCTCAACGTGGCCATGATTGCCGCCGCCTGGTTGGGGGCGCCGTGGTTCGCCACGTTGGGAATCGAGCCGATCTATGCGATGGTGCTGGGTGTGCTGGGCGGTGGCGTGTTGCAGCTCGCCCTGCAGATGATGGCGCTGCGCCGCCTGGGCATGCTGCCGCGGCTCCAGTGGCGCTGGAGCGAAGTGCAGCTGGCGTGGGCCGACAGCGGAACCCGCCGTATTGCCACCCTGATGGGCCCGGCCCTGCTGGGTGTGGGCGTGGCGCATCTGTCGGCCATCATCAATCTGCAGATCGCGTCGCACCTGACGCCGGGCAGCGTGAGCTGGATGGGTTATGCCGAGCGCCTGATGGAGTTTCCGACGGCGCTGCTCGGCGTTGCATTGGGTGTGGTGCTCACGCCACAGCTGGTGGCGGCCAACGCGGCCAGGGATCCCGAGCGGTATTCGGCCATGCTCGACTGGGGCTTGCGTCTGGTGGTCCTGCTGGCCACGCCATGCACGGTGGCGTTGTTGGTTTTTGCACAACCGCTGGTCGCCGTTTTGTACGAGCGTGGCGCGTTTGGCGAGCGTGACGTGATGCAGACGAGTTACGCGCTGATGGGGTACGGCGCCGGGCTCGTGGGCATCGTGGCCATCAAGGTGCTGGCCCCCGGTTTTTACGCCAGTCAGGACATTCGCACGCCAGTGCGCATCGCGATCCTGGTGCTGGTTGTCACCCAGCTGTTCAACCTGGCGTTTGTGCCCTTGTTTGCGCACGCCGGGCTTACGCTGGCCATCAGCCTGGGTGCCTTGCTCAATGCCCTGCTGCTGTTGGTGGGTCTGGTGCGCCGGCGCAGTTACCGTCCACGCCCGGGCTGGCTGACCTTTGCGCTGCAGGTGCTGGCGGCCACCGCCTTGCTGGCGGTCTTCCTGATGTGGGCTGCCGGGAGCCAGCAGTGGCAGCATGGCGAGGCCGGCGACCTGCGTCGGCTCGCCACGCTGGGCTGGGTGCTGGCAGCCAGCGCCGCGATCTACTTCCTGTCGCTGTGGGCCGCGGGTGTCAAGTTGAAGCGCCTGTTGCGCGCTTAGCGCCCGGCACCAGTCAAGGCATTCTGTGCGGGGCTGTCTCTGCAAAAATCGACGGGCGGAATATGGCTGCCGCACTTCCGGCGTCGCGCGCTGACCAACTGGCCAGCTCGTGCGCCGGCATGGGCTTGGCAAACAGGTAACCCTGGAGTTCGTCGCATCCCATGGCCACCAGCAGGTCGCGCTGCTGGCGTGTCTCCACACCCTCGGCGACCACACGCATGTCCAGCGCATGCGCCATCTTGACGATCGTGTTGGCGATGAACTGGGCGTGCTCGCTGGTTGCCAGGTCGGTGACAAAGGCGCGGTCGATCTTCAGCTCCGCAGCCGGCAGCCGCTGGAGTGACGCCAGACTGGAGTGTCCGGTGCCGAAATCGTCGATGGACACGTGCACACCGAGTTCACGCAAGCTGTCAAAGGTGGCGCGTGTCGCGGCGGTGTCCGCCATGGCGATGGATTCGGTGATTTCACAGGTGAACCGCGACGGCGGCGTATGGGTGGCGCGCAGGGTGGCGCTCAGGTGCTCGACAAAATCGCCTTGGCGCATCTGGTCCCCGGAGATGTTGACCGCAATGCGCATGCGCATGCCCTGCTCGCGCCATACAGCGGCCTGACGGCAGGCCTCCTCGATGACCCAGCGGCCGATGGGTTCAATCAGTCCGTAGCGCTCGGCGAGCGGGATGAATTTCTCCGGACTGATGATGCCGCTGCTGGGATGGCGCCAGCGCACCAATACCTCCGCCGCGGTGATCTGCAGGCTGCTGGCGTCGATCTTGGGCTGGTAGTGGAGAAACAGTTCATTGTTTTCCACGGCACGGCGCAGGTCATGCAAAATGCGCGCCGAATCGCGGCGCGCTTCTTCCAGCTTCGGGTCGTACCCGGCATGGCCGGCACCACCTCGCGCCTTCACGGTCTGCAGTGCCACCGCCGCCTTGTCCAGCAGCGCGCGCGACGCCTGGGCAGGGTAGGCGGCCATGCCGATCGAACAGGTCAGCTTGAGCGTTCCACCCGGTCCTTCCAGGGGCGCGGACACCTCACGCAGCAGTGCGCCGGCGGCACTGGCGCCAACCACCGCGTTGCCGGGCAGCATCAGCGCAAAAGCGTCGCCCTGCAGCCGTGCGACTTGGCCCTTGCCCTCGGAAAACTGTTGCAGCCGCGCGGCGAGTCGCCGCAGTACTTCGTCCCCGACGCTGACGCCGAACGCGTCGTTGACGCTATGAAAATGGTCGATGTTGAGCAGCAGAAGGCATGCTTCGCTGCCGCTCCTGTCGCATTGTGCGGTTGCCGCCTCTATCGCACGTTCAAATTCGATTCGCGTAGGCAAGCCGGTCAGCGCGTCCACATTGCGTGTAAGTTCCAGTTCGGCTTCGACCAGCACCAGCGCCGCAGCGGCGCAGGTCCAGCGCTTGCGCGCGCGCAGCCAGGCGACCCCGGCGATGACGGCCAGGGCAAAACATGTCACGGATACCCAGATCCATTCCCGCGAGCCGAAGGTGTCCATTGGCGCAACGCCGTAATTGTGATCGCTTCATGTTAGCGCAGCACTATTGGCGGGACGCCGAAACGGCGTCAGAATGCTGCCAAAGCATGACCCGCCGTTGGCGGATTACAACCAGTTGCCGATGCACCTTTCATACTCTGTTCCGTCCCCGCTCGAGTACTTTCAGGCGCTGGTGCTCAGCGACTCCGAATTTCCCTTGCTCGAAGCCGCGATCAGCCTGGCCCAGGACGAATACCCTGAGCTCGACGTGCAGCAGGTGCTGGGTGAGGTGGACCAGTTGCTGGCCCGGCTCAAGCGTCGCGTTCCGGCCGATGCAGCCCCGCTGCACAAGCTGCGGGCGGTGAACCAGTTCTTTTTCCGCGATCTCAGTTTCCGGGGCAACGTCAACAACTACTACGACCCGGACAACAGTTATGTCAACGTGGTGCTCAAGACCCGTTGTGCGATCCCGATATCGCTGGCCGTGTTGTGGCTGGAACTGGCTCAGGGCCTGGGCTTGTCAGCACGTGGCGTGGGGTTCCCGGGGCACTTCATGGTGAAGGTGAACCTGCCCAAGGGCCAGGTCGTCATCGACCCCCTGGACGGCCAGTCCCTGAGCCGCGAGCAGCTCGCCGAGCGGCTCGAACCCTTTCGCCGGCGCAGTGGCCTGGTCGACGAGTTCGAGGTTCCTCTCGGCCTGTATCTGCAGGCGACCCCACCACGCGAAATCATCGCGCGCATGCTGCGCAACCTCAAGGAAATCCACAAGAGCCAGCGCGACTGGGAGCGCTTGCTGGGCACTGCTGACCGGCTGGTGGTGCTGTTGCCGCAGGCCTGGGCCGAATTCCGTGACCGTGGCCTGGCCCATGCCGAACTCGGCCACACCGCGAGTGCCGTGGCGGACCTGGAGGCCTACCTGTCCAACGTGGAAGAAGGCCTGGATATCGATGCGATCGCGGCTCGCGTGGCCGACTTGCGGCGCGAATTGAGCGGCTGATAAGGCGGGTGCCTGCGCCCATTCAGTCCGGCTTGATTCCCGCGTCGCGCACCACCTTCTTGTAGGTTTCAAA
>JANMKM010000534.1:0-3408 GCA_031372035.1 Rhodoferax sp.
CCGGGGGACTGGGATGAGCCCTGGGTTCCCGATTTCCAACACACCGCACCTCAAGCAGAGCCATCACGCATCGCCGTGACAAAATCGTCCGCATGGCTTCCCCGATTGACAGCAATTCCCCCGCGACCCCCGCAGCAGGCAAGCAGAGCAATTTCCTCCGCCAGGTGATCGAAAAGGACCTGGAGCAGGGCACCTACGCCCAGCGCCACTGGGCCGGCCGCCCCGCCGACGCCCAGCAACACCGGCAAGGCCCCACCGACCCCGCAAAGATCCGCACGCGCTTCCCCCCCGAGCCGAACGGCTACCTGCACGTGGGTCACGCCAAGAGCATCTGCCTGAACTTCGGCCTGGCGCAGGACTACGGTGGCGTGTGCCACATGCGCTTCGACGACACGAATCCGGAAAAGGAAGATCAGGAGTACGTCAACAGCATCCTCGAGGCCGTGCACTGGCTGGGCTTTGGCTGGGAAGCCAACGCTACCCAGCATCTGTACCACGCCAGCGACTATTTCGACTTCATGTACCGGGCGGCTGAATACCTGGTCGAGGCTGGCCATGCCTATGTAGACGAGCAAAGCGCCGACGACATGCGGCACAACCGCGGCAGCTTCGGTCATGCTGGCACCAACAGCCCGTTTCGCGATCGCAGCCCGACAGAGAACCTGGCCCGGTTGCGAGAGATGCGCGATGGCAGGCTCGATGAAGGTGCTGCCGTGCTGCGAGCCCGCATCGACATGGCCAGCCCGAACATCAACATGCGGGACCCGGCGATCTACCGCATCCGCCGTGCCACGCACCACAACACCGGCGACAAGTGGTGCATCTACCCCATGTACACCTATGCGCACCCGATCGAGGATGCGCTGGAGAACATCACCCACAGCATCTGCACGCTCGAATTCGAAGACCAGCGGCCGTTCTATGACTGGCTGCTGGACCGTCTGTGCGAGGGCGGTCTGATCACAACGCCGCACCCGCGTCAATACGAGTTCGCGCGGCTCAATGTCACCTACGTCATCACCAGCAAGCGCAAGCTCAAGCAGCTGGTGGACGAGGGCCATGTCAACGGCTGGGATGACCCCCGTATGCCAACGCTGGTCGGGATGCGTCGGCGCGGCTTCACGCCCGCGGCGATCCAGCTGTTCGCCGAGCGCAGTGGCGTCAGCAAGGCTGGTGGCTGGATCGACTACAGCAGCCTGGAGATCGCGCTGCGCGACGACCAGGACACGCAGGCCCCACGCGCCATGGCCGTACTGGACCCGATCCGCCTGGTGATAACCAACTGGAACGAACTGCATGGCGCCGGCACGCTGGACGCCTGCAGCGCGCCGCTGAACCCGCACCATGGCGACGCCGGTCGGCGCCACTTCAGCTTCGGTCGCGAACTCTGGATCGAACGCAGTGATTACGAGGACCTGCCACCCAAGGGCTACAACCGCCTGTATCCGGGCAACAAGGTGCGCCTGAAGTACGGCCACGTTATCGAATGCACGGGCGCGCGGCGCGACGCTGCCGGTCACCTCCTGGAAGTGCAGGCCTTGCTGGTGCCCGACACCAAGAGCGGCACGCCGGGCAGCGACAGCGTCAAGGTCAAGGGCGTGATCACCTGGGTAGCCGTGGCTGATGGCCTGGCGGCCGAGATCCGGCTGTATGACCGCTTGTTTGCCGTGCCGCACCCAGGCATCGGCGAGCGCGACTTCCTGCAGGAGCTCAATCCGGACAGCCTGAAAGTCACTACCTGCTACGTCGAACCCTCTTTGGCCAGCGCCGCGCCCGACGACAAGTTCCAGTTTGAGCGGCACGGCTACTTCGTTGCCGACCGGCTCGACCACTCTGCCGGCAAACCGGTCTTCAACAAGATCACGGGCATGAAGGACAGTTGGGGCAAGTAGCGCAGCATGTCGCAGCCCAACCAGCTCTGAATGCTGTTTTTTGAGTATCTGCCCGTGCCGTATCCATTCGGTTTTCGGGCCATTCCTTGAATGGGCGCCGCGGGCTACCGGGCTTGGCTGCCGAACTTGCGCATTCGCTTCAGCCAGCGCGCAACGCCCTCCTCGCCCAACTGCTCCACCATGCCGATCTGAGTCTCGTTCACCGGCGAGACGCCGACAAAGCCAAGGATGTTGCGCTTCAGTGACTTGACGCTGTGGGCGCGGAAACACCAGCGATACAGCAGGGCCGGCATGTCACCCAGCCACAGAGGAAAGAACAGCACCAGGTGTTCGGCTCGGGCACTGTCGGCCCGCGCGCTCTGCGACGCCACGGGAACCTGCCACCCCGTGTTGACCGGCCACTGGGGCCGGCGAGTCAGCGGGCTGCTGGTCCGCCACGCCCGGCCAGATGCCGGAACATGATGCGACCCTTGGTCAGGTCATAGGGTGACAACTCCAGCGACACGTTGTCTCCGGCGATGATCCGAATGTGGTGCTTGCGCATCTTGCCGCCGGTGTAGGCGATCAGCACATGCCCGTTTTCCAGGGTCACGCGAAAGCGCGAATCGGGCAGCACTTCAGAGACACAGCCGCGCATCTCGATGAGTTCTTCTTTGGCCATGGTGTGTTCCTTAAACGGGGATGGAGATCTTGGAGGTGTGGCGCTGCCGGATCCACTGCAGCCCTTCGGCCACCGCGTATTCGGCCGCCGACAGCTTGTCCTGGAACATGCGGGTGAGCCGCAGCACGCGGTCATGGGTTCCACTACCCACGCCGCAGCGAATGGACACGGAGATGGCCCACCAGCCGTTGTCCAGCTGCTTGGGCAGGGGCGAGATCAGGTACTTGCCTACGGTAATGTTGTCGTTCGAAATATTCAAAAAATCTGGCTCAATATGCTTGGCCGCAGCATCTGCGGTGCCGCTGCGGGTGCAGTGTTGTTGTTGGCTGGAAACTCCGGCAAACCTTCGGTCACCGGAACCTGCAAATCTGGCGGCATGTCCTTCGCCTGAAGGGCCGGGTTTGCGTCGTGGGGTACGGCCAATTCCGCAGCAGAACTGGCTTGCGGCCCTTGACAGGCCGGTACGCGTATTGTAACCGGCGCTGGCCGAGCGCTGCTGCACTATCAAAATAGAAGTGCTCCGTGCTTTGTCCATGCGGCTTGCAGCTGATTCCCCCTCAGAAACAGGAGGCCATCTGGCACTGTCAGCAGTAAATAGAACTGTCCGGTTTGGTAGCAAGTAGATTGTCCGCTTGCCATTGATTGGTTTGCGATGGCTGCCAAGGCGTGAAGGGCGTAGCCCGAAGCGGCTTGGCAGCCATCGCGCGATTTGCTGTGACGGCCCTCACGCGGTCAGCCGTTGCACCTCCTGGACTTTCGTTGGTAGGCCGCAGGCGTCGTAGGTTGCCAACTTTCGCGGGCCATGAAACACGGCCAACGTGTCGTCTACATAGCGATGCACCCGTACCTTGGCGC
>JANMKM010000544.1:0-5154 GCA_031372035.1 Rhodoferax sp.
GGGTGCGGCGATCGGCCTGCTGATCGAGCGGCTGGCTTACCGGCCGGTGCGCGATGCGCCGCACATCAATGCGTTCATCATCGCGCTCGGGTTGACGATGATGATCGAAGGTATCAACCTGCTGGCCTTCGGCGCCGACCAGGTGGTGATCCAGACGCCCTACCGCGGCGTCTTCAATGTCGGCGGGGTGGCCGTGGCCGAGTTGCGCCTGCTGGTGATCCTCACTGCCTGCACACTGATCAGCGCAGTGGCACTGCTGATCAGCCGTACCAAGACCGGCAAGTCGATCCGGGCCGTGGCGCAGAATCGCCCTGCGGCCGTGCTGATGGGCGTCAACGTCAACCGCGTGTCGGCCATCGTGTTCTCGGTCTCATCGGCACTTGGCGCTTCCGCCGGTGCGCTGGTCGGGGCCCTGCTGGCCATCGCGCCCGGCGTCGGCGAAGGCCTGGCCGTGAAGGGCTTTGCGGTCTTGATCCTGGGCGGGCTGGGCTCCATCCCGGGCGCCATCGTCGGCGGCCTCGTGCTCGGCGTCAGCGAGTCGCTGGCCGCCGGGTTCATCTCGTCGGCCTACAAGGACGTGATCGCCTTCATGGTCATGATCGTCGTCCTGCTGTTCAGGCCTGAAGGCCTGCTGGGCAAGCGATGAGCACGCGCGGGCTTCGTGTGTTCGGCCTCGCGGCGGTGCTGCTCGCGGCGCTGGCGCTGCCACTGGCGGTGAAACTGCCGTACTTCCTGCACCTGATCATCCTGGCGCTGATCTGGGTCGTGCTGGCCCAGGGGCAGAACCTGATCCAGGGCTTCACCGGCTACGTGTCCATTGCGCAGGCCGGATTCATGGGCATCGGCGCCTACAGTTCCACCCTGTTGAGCGTGAAGCTGGGCTGGCCGGTGTGGCTGGCAATGGCCTTTGCCCCGCTGATGACGGCGCTGCTCGCCGTGCTGGCCGGATACCCCAGCCTGCGCGTCAAGGGCCACTACTTCGCCATCGTGACACTGGCCTACAACATGGTCATCTTCATCGTGCTGACGACCTGGAGTTCGCTCACCGGAGGTGAAGCCGGCATTTCAAACGTGCCGCGACCACCGGACATCGCCATTGGCAGCCATGTCTGGAGTCTGGGCGACCGGGTTGGCTACTATTACCTGGCGTTGGTCGCCGCCGCACTCGCCACCTGGCTGTGTGCGCTGATCCTGCATTCGCGGGTTGGCCGGGTGTTGCTCGCGATCCGTCAGAACGAGGCACTGATCGAGGCTACGGGCGTGCAGACCTGGCGCTACAAACTCTTCGCCTTCGTTGTCAGCGCCAGCCTTGCGGGTCTGGCCGGCGCGGTGTACGCCCATTTCATTGGCTTTCTCAATCCCGACGCCTTTGGTGTCGACCACTCGCTGAACGCGATCCTGGCCGTCATCCTGGGTGGCAGCGGAACGCTGGCCGGGCCGGTGGTGGGTGCCTTCGCGGTGGTCTTTCTGCCCGAGTACCTGCGAGTGGCCGAAAACTACCGGCTTGTCATCTACGGCTTTGTCCTTGTGGCAGCAACGATTTTCATGCCACGCGGTCTGGTGCCGTTGGCCATGCAGGGCCTGCGTGGTCTGCATGCGCGGCTCAGGCGTGACTCGAAATGAGTGCGTTGACTCCCGCAGAACGGCAGGTCATCGAGGCGGCAAGGGGTTTCGTTGCCGGCCACGTGGTACCGAACGTCCAGGCCTGGGACCGTGGCGACGCCGACACCCGCGCGGTGCTGCCGGCGGCCGCCCGCGCCAGTCTGCTCAGCATGGAAGTGCCGCTCGGGCAGGGTGGCCAGGGCCTGACATTCGGCTGCAAGTGGCGCGTGGCCGAAGTGCTGGCGGCAGCCGACTTCGGGATGGCGATGTCAGTCATCAACACCCACAACGTCGCAAGCCATCTGTCCCGCGCGGCTGATCCGGTGGTGGCGGGCAGATACCTGCCGTCGCTGCTGGCAGGAGTGCGCACGGGCTGCACGGCGCTGACCGAGCCTGGCGCTGGATCCGACTTCGCAGCCATAACCACCCTGGCCCGGCGGGTCGGCGAGGAATGGCAGATCGACGGCCAGAAGTCATGGATCGTGAACGCGACGCATGCTGACGTGCTGGTTGTCTATGCGCAAACCGATCGTGCCAGCGGGGCAACGGGAGTTGCCGCCTTTGTGGTTGATGGCACGCGCGACGGTTTTGTGCGATCCCCGGGAATGGCCAGCAGTGCAAGCCGCGGGATCGATGCCGGTGGCTTCGAACTTCGGGGCTACCGCGCGCAGGCGCATGAACTGCTGCACGCGCCGGGTCAGGCGTTCAGGGCCGCGCTTGGATCGATCAATGGTGCCAGGATCTACGTTGCCGCCATGTGCTGCGGCATGGTGGCCGAGTGCTTGCGCATTGCAAGCGAGCACGGTGCCAAGCGGCACACCTTCGGCGTGCCTTTGCACGCACACCAGGGCTGGCGCTGGACGCTGGCCGACGCCGCGATCGATTTGGCGGCGGCCCGCCTGCTGGTCAAGGATGCAGCGGCACACATCGACAGCGGGGCCGACGCGCAGACCGCGGCGGCCCGGGCCAAAGTGTTTGCCACCCGCATGGCAGGCCGGCACATCGCCGCTCTGATGCACGCCATGGGCGCCGAAGGCCTGCGCCCGCACCATCCGTTCCTGCGCCATCTTGCGGCAGCACAGGTGGCCACACTGGTCGACGGCTCGACCGGAATGCTGCTGGAGCGGGTTGCCAAGGGCCTGCGCAAGGCCTGAGACCCGAATTCAACCCAACCCGTCCAACCACACCAAGCGAGACCTCTATGCGTGTTTTCCAGATCGAAGGCGAATGGGGCATGGACCACCTGAAGCTGTCCACACGACCCGAACCCAAGGCCGGTCCAGGGCAGGTGGTGGTGCAGATCGGAGCTTCTTCGCTGAACTACCGCGACCTCGTTGTACCGAACAAGGGCTATGGCAGCCACACCGGCACGCTGCCCCTGATTCCTGTTTCCGATGGCGCCGGCGTCGTCATCGAGGTCGGCCAGGGTGTGCGTCGCGTCGCCGTGGGTGACCGGGTCTGCCCGACCTTCTTCCAGAACTGGATCAGCGGCGAGCCCGACCTGGAGCGCCTGACGCGGTCGCTCGGCGGTCCGATCGACGGCACGATGGCCGACTACATGTGCCTGTCGGAAGAAGGTGTGTCCAAAGTGCCGGCCCATTTGAGCGACGTCGAAGCCGCCACCTTGCCGTGCGCCGCCCTGACGGCCTGGAGCGCGCTCGTGACCTGCTCAAACACCCGGCCCGGCGACCGCGTGCTGGTGCAGGGCTGCGGCGGCGTGGCGCTGTTCGCGGTAGCCTTCGCGAAGCTCCTCGGCGCACATGTGACGCTGATCTCGTCGTCGGACGAGCGCCTCGAGCGCGTCCGGCAACTCGGAGTGGATGCCACCATCAACTACCGCACGACGCCCGAGTGGGCCCGGGCCACGCGGGACATCACGGCCGGGCGCGGCTACGACCTGATCATGGAGCTGGGCGGCGAAAAGACCCTGCCGCAATCGCTGCGCTGCATCCGGCCCGGTGGCACGGTGGCCATGATCGGCATCCTGTCGGGCAGCGCCATGGCCACATCGCTGGGCCTGATCATCACCCGGCAGGTGCGGCTCCAGGGGGTGACGGTGGGCCACCGCGACGGCTTCGAGGCGATGCTGCGCGCCATCGAGCAGCACCGTCTGAAGCCGGTGGTCGACCGGGTGTTTGCGTTTGAGGAACTGAAGGAGGCCATGGCCTATCTGCAAAGTGGTGCGCAGTTCGGCAAGGTGTGCGTGGCACACTGACGCACAGGCTGGCGACGCGGCAGTTCGATCATGCTGTTTCCCATCGATCCGCTGCCGGGCGATGCCGCTCGTCTGGCCTTCCAGATGTGCGAGACCGGCGAATCGGTCACCTTCGGTCAACTCGACGCGCGGGCCAACCAGGTGGCCCGGGTGCTGCGTGGCTGCGGGGTTGTGCGGGGGGCGCATGTGGCCCTGCTGATGAAGAACCACAGGCGCCTTCTCGAAACCTGCTTCGGGGCTGACCGCGCCGGCGTCTACTACACCACCATTAGCACGCGGCTGCTGGCCGACGAGATTGCCTACATCGTGCGCGACTGTGCGGCACAGGTTCTGGTGGTGTCTGCGGACCTCGATGCCCTGGTCCGGCAACTCAGGCCCTTGCTGCCCGGGGGCCTCAGGTGCTTCACGACCGGGGCGGCTGCACCGGGGTTCGAGAGTTGGGACGCGGTGGTGGATGCCGCCCCGGACTCGCCGATCGAGGACCCGGCGCAAGGGCTGGACATGCTGTACTCTTCAGGCACCACCGGCCGTCCCAAGGGCGTGAAGTGGCCGATGCCGCAAGCGCCTGCCGGGGCGCGGACGATGCTGGTCAACCTGTTGGGTCCGCTGTTTGGCTACGGACGCGATTGCCGGTACCTCTCGCCGGCACCGCTCTATCACGCGGCGCCACTGCGTCACTGCATGACCGTGATCAAGCTCGGCGGCGCCGTGTTCGTGATGGAGGCGTTCGACGCCGAGCGGTCACTGCATTGGATCGAGCGCCATCGCATCACGCACAGCCAGTGGGTGCCGACCATGTTCGTGCGCATGCTCAAGCTGCCCGAAGACCAACGCAAGCGCCATGACCTGTCGTCGATGCGGGTGGCGGTGCATGCGGCGGCGCCTTGTCCGGTAGAGGTCAAGCAACGCATGCTCGACTGGTGGGGTCCCATCATCTTCGAGTACTACGCGGGTACCGAGAACAACGGCTTTTGCACCATCTCCCCGCAAGAGTGGCTGCAGCATCCGGGTTCGGTGGGTCGGGCTTCGCAGGGTGTGCTGCACATCTGCGATGAAGAGGGCCAGGCGTTGCAGTCCGGCCAGACCGGTCTGGTCTATTTTGCGGATGGCCCGGTGTTCGAGTACCACAACGACCCGGTCCGCACAGCGCAGACCCGCAATGTGCACGGCTGGTCCACGCTGGGCGATATCGGCCGGCTTGACGGGGAGGGCTATCTGTACCTGGTCGACCGCCGCGCCTTCTTGATCATCTCCGGTTGCGTGTACATCTATCGCCTTGTGGCCGAGAGCGTTCTCATCTGGCATCCGAAAGTAGCCGACGTCGCAGTAGTCGGTGT
>JANMKM010000551.1:0-1942 GCA_031372035.1 Rhodoferax sp.
GGCTTTACAACGGCTTTGGTGCCGCCACGCCCAGCTTCTCCGTCCACGGCAGCAACGCCGGCATGATGCCCGGGTGCAGCGCCACGCCGGCGGCTATCTGCTGCTGCATCAGGCCTGCCCCTTTTTCACCAGGTATGCGCACCGGCACACCGGCCGTAGCGGGGCGCGATGCATGGCACAGGGACGTCAGCTGATCGGTCTGTCGCTTGAAGGCGTCCAGGCCGGCGAATGCGCGCGGGTCGATGATCTGCAGGAACACGGTGGCACCCCAGCCTTCGCGCGGGTCGGCTCGGCCATGGCCGGCCAGGGCACCGGTGAGCGACTCGACCAACAAGGAGAGGCCGTAGCCCTTGTGGCCGCTGTCCTTGCCGCCCAGCGGCAGGATGGTGCCTTTCGGGTCGGCAAATAGCACGGCCGGGTCGTCGCTGGGTATGCCATTTCCGTCCATCACCCACTGCGCTGGCAGTCGCCCGCCGGCCTTGTGCAGGCGGTTGGTCAGGCCGTTGGTGGTGGCGGAGGTGGATACGTCCAGCAGGATCGGCGTGCTGCCGGTGGGTATGCCTGCTGCCAGCGGATTCGGTGTGAACACGGCGTCCAGCCCGCCGAAAGGCGCGACGCTCGCATTGTTCGGGTCCGAGCAGCTCAGCAGCATCATCAACCCGGCGTCCGTGGCGCGCTGCAAAAAGGCCGCCAGGCAGGCGATGTGGTGGCTGCGGCGTATCACCACGGTGCAGGTGCCCTGCGTCGCAGCACGCTCGGTTGCCAGCGCCATGGCTTGCAGCACCAGCCAGGGCCCAGGCAAGCGCTGGCCGTCCCAGGTGACGGCCGCCGGGTGGTCAGCGACCACGATGGGCGCGCCGCTCTTGCGCATCGAGCCCGAGGCGATCTCGCCCAGGTAGCCCGGCAACTGCGCCAGGCCGTGGGTGTCATGGCCCAGCAGATCGCCCTCCACCAGTACCTCGGCCACGGCCGTGGCCTTGTCCGGCTCCAGGCCGGCGCGTTGCAGCAGGTCCTGGGCAAAGGCGGTCAGCGCGGAGTGTTGGTAGCGGATGGTGGACATGCTGCAGTTGCCGGTGGGTCAATCGGTGCCGCTCGGGCCGCTCATAATATCTTTGCCCCGGATCAGACGGCATGAACGGCAACCAAGGACTTCGATGAGCACCCCATTTCGCATGCACAAGGCCCGGCTGGAAACCCTGGTGGACGGCGTGTTTGCCATTGCCATGACGATCCTGGTGCTGGAGGTCAAGGTGCCGGAGCTGGCCGACTCGCGCTCGACATCCGAGCTGCTGTCCGCGCTGGGCCACCATGGCTACGTCATCGCCGCCTACTTCTTCAGCTTCGGCATGCTGGGTCTGTTCTGGGTCTGGCACCACCGGCTGGCCGAGAAGATCCGCGAAATCGATCTGCCGGTGCTGGTCTGCGCTCTGGTGTTCCTGTCGCTGGTGTGCTTCTTTCCGTTTGGCGCAGCACTGCTGGGGCGCTATATCACCAACCTGGCGGCGCTGATGGTCTATGTGCCGCTGATCGGCGCCATCCTGCTGATGCAGACCCTGTTCTTTGGCCTGGCGGTGCGCCGCGGGCTGATTGCGCAGTCGGTCACGGCAGAGGAAGTGCGCAACACCCACGCGCGCAATCTGCGTGGCTGTGCCATCTTCTGCATCGCCGCGGTTCCGACGGCGTTGCGCATCTCGCCCTACGCCTCCATCGGCTGTATCGCGCTGGGTGTGGCTTTGTTCTGGCAGGCGCAGCGCCACAAGGCGCCGAAGCCGGCCTAACGCCCGATCGAGAACAGCGTGCCGTTGCTGATAGCGTAAACCGCGCCGTCGGCCCCGACGATGGTGGGTGTATAGGCCGCACCCAGGCCGTCACCCAGGCGGATGCGCTCGGAGAACTGGTTGGTTGCCATGTCCCAGCGGTATAGATAGCCGTCTTCGCTGTT
>JANMKM010000609.1:0-4016 GCA_031372035.1 Rhodoferax sp.
GGACGGCCTGCTGCAGGGCGGATCCTGGGTATTTGACGGGCCGCAGGTACTCACGGTCTCATTCAACCTGAATTTCGACATCACGCCCCGGGGCGCCGTGGTGCCGGCACCGGGCGGCACCTGGGAGGCCAACCCGGCGCTGGCCAATGCCTTCAACCGGGCGCTGGCCGCCTGGTCCAATGTGGCCGGCATCAGTTTCCAGACCATCAGCTCCGGCTCCTACATCATCGAGAGCCAGGCCGACATTGCCGTGGCCCTGACCGGTGGCGACCTGCTGCGCTCCTCGGGCGCCGTGGCACTGGGCTTCTTCCCGGACCCGGCCTACGCCAGCACCACGCTCACCGAATGGGGCTATAACCGCAGCCAGTATCCGCGGCCTGAGGGCGATGTGCTGCTGGACAACTTCTACAGCGGCTTCACCTACCTGGGCGACGGCGGCTTCGGCCTGTGGGCCATGATCCACGAACTTGGCCATGCGCTGGGCTTGAAGCACCCGTTCGACAACGGCGGAAACGACCGGCCCACCTTCGTCCAGGGCCTGATCGGCCAGTACGACAACGAGCGCTACACCGTGATGTCCTATTCCGGCGTGGGCAACATGAGCTCGGGCCATGCCGCCACGCTGATGCCGCTGGACATCCTGGCGATCCAGCAGCTCTACGGCGCCAACACCAGCTTCCATACCGGCGACGACCGCTACCTGCCGGTGGTCGATGGCGCCATGCGCACCATCTGGGACGCGGGCGGCAATGACACGCTGGACGCCAGCGCCTGGTCCAACGGCATCAACCTGAACCTGAGCGATGGTGCGCTGATGGACCTTGGCTTGGGCACCGTGCTGGGCATCGCCTACAACGCCGGTATCGAGGCGGCTGTGGGCGGCAGCGGCAATGACTCCCTCACTGGCAGCGACGCCAACAACCTACTGCGTGGCAATGCCGGAGCCGACAGCCTGTTTGGCGGCAGCGGCAATGACACACTGCTTGGCGGCGATGGAGCCGACCTTTTCAGCTATGCAGCCGGCGGCAACGGCGTGGACCGCATCGGCGACCTGTCCGTTGGCGACGCGATCCAGATCGCCGGCTCCAGCTTCACCGGCCTGGCGACCCTGGGCAACGGCACGGCGCTGCAGCGCAACCAGGTGCAGATCAGCGTGGCCGCAGGCAACACCACGCTGTTTGCCGGCACCGACGACACGGCTGGAGCCGACATCCAGCTGGTCATCACCGGCAGCCACGACGTCTCCGAGTTTCAGCTTGCGGGCAGCCAGATCCACATCGTCCCTCCCATCCGCAGCGTGGCGTTTCAGGCCTACAGCTGGAAGGAACACACCCTGCTCGGTGGCGTGAACATCAGCACGGAAACCAGCAGCACCAATACCGATGCCCAAGGCCAGGCCAGCCTGGCAGGGATACCGGGCACTGCCCTGCCACTGGGCGCCAGCCGGGTCGTGCCGGCTGGCGAGGCCGCAGCCACCGCCGCGGCCGTGAACCTGCAGGACGCGATGGTCATCATGCGCATGGTGGTCGGCCTCGATGCCAACGACGCCGGCCGCGCTCTGTCGCCCTACCAGGCCCTGGCTGCGGACTTCGACGGCGATGGCCAGGTGGCGCTGGCCGATGCCCTGGCAGTGCTGCGGTTCACGGTGGGCCTGCCGGCCCCGGCACCGTTCTGGCATTTCGCCGACGAAGCCGATTTCAGCATGCCCCAGCGCGCCACGCTGAACCCCGGCCCGGCCCCGTCCATCTTCGCCAGGTTGGACGGTGTGAGCCCGGTGCATGTCGGGCTGGTGGGCTACCTCAAGGGTGACGTGGACGGCAGTTTTGCCGGAGCTGCCGGCGCGCAGGACCTGGACGTCATCGATATTGGGTACTTCAGCAGCCTCATTGCAACCCATCCGGCGCTGAGCCTGTCACAGTTCGGTATCTATACGCCGTGAATCGGTCAACCCGCCAACGCTACAGAACGCAATGACAGCACCCGTCCTCAACACCACCTTTTCGCCCAGCCTGGGCAGCATCACCGAGAAGCTGCACAACCCGGCCGGCATCACCGTGGCAACGCTGGTGGTGGACGGCTCCATCACCGATGTGGATGGCGCGGTGGAAGCCATCGCCATCGAGGCGGTGGATACCAGCCTGGGCAGCTGGCAGTACAGTCTGAACGGCGGCAGCACCTGGCTGACCATCAATGTCGCCGACCTGCTCAACAGCAGCACCAATTCCCTGGGCCTGTTGCTCGGGCCCACCAACCTGATCCGGCTGCTGCCCTTTGGCAGCCTCAATGGCACGCTCTCCAGCGCCCTGAGTTTTCGCGCCTGGGACATGAGCAGCGGCAGCGCCGGCCAGTATGTGGTGACCACGCCCGGCAGTGGTGCCTTCAGCACAGCCAGCGATACGGCAAGCATCACGGTCACCGCCGTCAATGACGCGCCGACCTTTGCCGTGCCCAATGGCAGCGGCAAGCTGTCCGTAGATGTAGGCGGCCTGAGTGACCTGCCCCAAGCCACTACGTTGCAACCCGACGGCAAGATCATCGTCGCGGGTTACAGCTCCAGTGGCAGCTATGAATTCAGTGCCATCCGGCTCAACGCCGATGGTAGCCTGGACACCAGCTTCAGTGGCGACGGCAAAGTCTTGACCGCGTTTGGTACCCAGGACCAGGGTCGGGCAGTCACGCTGCAATCCGACGGCAAGATCGTCATTGCGGGCGAAAGCTTCAACGGCAGCAGCTACGACTATTCCCTGTTGCGCCTGAATACGGATGGCAGCCTGGATACCAGCTTCAGTGGCGATGGCAAGGCCATCATCGCGGGGGGGCATGGCCTCAGTGTTGTCGTGCAGGGCGACGGCAAGATCATCGCGGCGGGCGTCGACTCCAGCTATGAGTCCTTTAACGTGATCCGGCTCAACAGCAACGGCAGCCTGGACACCAGTTTCGATGGTGACGGCAGAGCGGCCTTCAACGTAGGCGTATCCAGTCGAGCCGCCACCGTTACGCTGCAGGCTGACGGAAAAATTGTCATGGCCGGCTGGGCAGTGGTGGGTGGCAACTATGTGGTTACGCTGATCCGGCTGACGACCAGCGGGAGTCTTGACACCAGCTTTGACACGGATGGCATCCTGACGGTCAGCGCAACCGGCGCCAGCGACGCCAACAACTACGTGCTGATCCAGCCAGACGGAAAGTTTCTGGTCGCGGGCAGCTATTGGGTCAGCGGCAAGACAGAGTTCGGCATCCTCCGGCTGCTGAGCAACGGCGCCCTGGACACGTCGTTCAGTGGTGACGGCATGCAGATTGTCGCCATGCCGGGCACGGCCAACAACATCCTGAAGGGTCTTGCGCTGCAACTTGATGGCAAGATCGTGCTCGCGGGAAACTCCAGCTACACCGGCCGCGACGACTACGGCGTGGCCCGCCTCAACAGCGACGGCAGCCTGGACACCACCTTGAACGGCACCGGCATTTTCACAATGGATCTGGGCGCTTCCGCTGGCGCGCCGCTCAGCGTGGTGGTGCAGCCAGACGGCAACATCGTGGTGCCCGGCGTTGACACCAACTACGACTACAGCGTGGTGCGAGTCACCAGCACCGGCAGCCTGGACACTACGTTTGGCAGCACGGCGACCAACACGCTGGGCGGCACGCTGAGCTACACCGAAAACGGCGCGCCCCTGGTGCTCGATGCTAATGTGGCGGTGTTTGATACCGAGCTGGGCCAGAACGGCAACTACAGCGGCGCCACGCTGACGCTGGTGCGCAATGGCGGCGCCAGTGCGCAGGACGTGTTTTCGGCTACCAGCACCCTGGCCGCGCTGACCCAGGGCGCCAGCCTGGTGGTGGACGCCACCACCATCGGCACGGTCACCACCAATAGCGCCGGCACGCTGGTGCTGACCTTCAACGCCAATGCCACGCAGACGCTGGTGACTTCGGCAATGAACAAGATTGCCTACAGCAACAGCTCGGACGCACCATCGGCCAGCGCCCAGATCAACTGGAGCTTTTCCGACGGC
>JANMKM010000614.1:0-1922 GCA_031372035.1 Rhodoferax sp.
CGACTCATTATCTTTTGCAAGCGTCTTGTGATACCCCGTGAGCGGCGTCACTTTTTTTGTCGCAACGGCGCTACACCCTGCTGCGAGCGTAGCCACAAGGCATGCGCGTCATCAGTTGCTACGACCTGCTTCTGTGGCGCCGTGGTTCTTGCCGCGGTGGCGCCAGCCAGTTGTGCCGGTCCGGCCACCAGAACTTCGCCAAGCAGGTCGAGCAGCCGTGTCTTGGCGCGTTGGGGATGCCGTCGGTAATAGCTCATCACCAGGCCCAAAATGAACCGTTCATCGTCGTCCTGGGGGGTGTAGTTCGAGGCAGTTTCCTCCTGATCCGGTGCAAGGCCCGCAGGGACAGCCAATTCACCGTGGGGTTGATCCATCCATCCATGGGGCTTGTGGCAAAGCTGCTCGAACTGACGTGCCAGACGCTCACCAATCTGCCGCGAGCGGCTCTTGATCTGGCTCCAGTAGCTCGGCTGGATCAACAACCGTTCGGCAAAGCGGCGCTCCAGCCCACGCAGGGTCGAGGCATCCGGGTGCTTGACCGTGTTGCGAACGAACTCGTCAAACAGGGCCAACGCATTGTCGAACCGGGTCTGGGCGAGATCAGGGACACCATGCATAGACCAATGATAAACCTGCCATGCCCACACAGGCATCAAACTAACACAACGGTTGGTCAAGGGCGCTAGCGTCTCCAGCCACGCATCAACAACCATTGGCAGCAAGCGCACACGATGACCATAGCAGCGAGAGCACCAAATTTGCCGTCGCGCCCCCACAGCCAGAGCGCGAGGCCCAGGACGATCAGGTTTGCCAGGAAAACAATAGCGGTCCGCGCCCACCAGGAAAGCGCTGGAGTCCCACTTGGCACAAGAAATCGGGCGGCGGCCGATGTCAGGACAGCTACTGCCAGGGCCGGAGCAGCGAAGTTCAGAGCGTGTATCAGGAGGTGTGACAGGTCCATGGAAACCAGGCTTCCGGCACCAGGACAGATGCAAGGCGCCAGCGATTTTATAATCCCGCCATGGCAGTCTGGGCTCTGGGTCTTAACCACACGACCGCGCCGCTCGACCTGCGCGGTCGTTTCACGTTTGCACTGGATCAGATCGGGCCAACGCTGCAAGGGCTGCGTGAGTCTGCCGCCCGACCGCCAGAAGCGGCCATCATCTCGACCTGCAACCGGACCGAAGTGTATTGCGCTGGCGAGCAACCGCAGCTGGAAAGCACCCTGAATTGGTTGGCGCAGTCGGGCGGCGTATCCAGTGCAACGCTGCGCTCGCATGCCTATTCCCTGGAGAACGGACAGGCGGCGCGTCATGCCTTTCGTGTAGCGAGCGGCCTCGACTCGATGGTTCTTGGCGAACCGCAGATTCTGGGGCAACTCAAGGATGCGGTCCGAGCCGCCGCCGACGCTGGCACCCTGGGAACAACCTTGTCGCAGCTATTTCAAAGGTCGTTCGCGGTTGCCAAGGAAGTCCGCACGTCCACGGAGATCGGAGCCCACTCGATCAGCATGGCCGCGGCCGCTGTTCGCCTTGCCGGCCAATTGTTCGAGGACCTGGGCACGCTGAAAGTCCTGTTTGTGGGCGCAGGCGAAATGATGGAACTCGCGCTCACGCATTTCGCCGCCAAGAACCCAAGGTCCATCACGGTCGTGAACCGCACGCTGGAGCGTGGCGAGAGGTTGGCGGCCAGATTTGGCGGAGAAGTCATGCGGCTGTCGGACCTGCCGCAGCGGTTGCACGAGTTCGACGCCGTGATAAGTTGCACGGCAAGCACACTGCCCATCATCGGGCTGGGGGCGGTGGAACGCGCCATCAAGCTGCGCAAGCACCGGCCGATGTTCATGGTCGATCTCGCGGTTCCGCGAGACATTGAGCCGGAAGTCAAGGCTCTGCGCGACGTTTACCTGTACACGGTTGATG
>JANMKM010000615.1:0-4085 GCA_031372035.1 Rhodoferax sp.
GGGCTTCGGACGATGCGCTGGCCGCATGGCTGCTGGCACTCTGCGCCCGCTCGGCTTTCTGGCGCACTGTCACTGTCATTTCTTCCATTCTGGAGGCGGTTTACTCCAGTGCGCCGGCCTGCTGCTCGGTGCGGTGTGACAGGTCGTTGTTGCCGGAGGCGATCTCGCTGGCAGCGGAATGGATGGAGCCGGAAGACTCCTTGATGCGGGTCACCAGATCGGTCAGGGTGTCTTCCATCTCGCCCATGGCGCGCAACAGGCGGCCGAACTCACCGCCGCGGTCGGTCTCGAAGTCGTGGCTGAGGTCCCCGGCCGCCACGGTCTCGGCAATTTTCAGGGCCTCGCCCAGCGGCGCCACCACGGCCTGCACCAGGCCGTAGCCCAGCACCGCGCCCAGCACCACCGCCACCACGCCCAGCAGGTAGAGCGTGGTACGCGCCGAGGCCTGTTCGGCCCCTGACATGCCGGACACCGCCACCACGATGGCAATCCACAGCAAGGCGAGCAGCAGCCCGACGGTGACGGCAACCCGGCTTGCGAAATTCCAGTTTGACAGGCCCATGGTCTTCTCCCAGGCTGTTGTTGGGTCTCACGTACCAGGCTGCAGAGCCTGCCAGACCCTGGACGGGCTCAGCGGCATCTGCAGCCGCGTCGCCTGCGCCACACGGCCGCTGCGCGCCAGCGCGTTGGCCACGGCATTGAACACCGACGGCGTGGCGCCGATGGTGCCGAGCTCGCCCACGCCCTTGACACCCAGCGGGTTGTTCTTGCAGGGTGTGGACTCATCCATCACTGTCTTGAAAGGCGGCGCCTGGTCGGCCCGCAGCAAGGCGTAATCCATCAGGCTGCCGCTCACCGGCTGGCCGGTCTCGGCGTCGTAGACCATGTGTTCGCACAGGGCCTGGCCCATGCCCTGGATCGCGCCGCCATCGAGCTGGCCGCGCACGATCATCGGATTGATGACCCGGCCCACGTCGTTGACCGAGGCATAGGCCACCACGTCCACCTGGCCGGTCTGCGGGTCCAGCTCCACCTCGCTGATATGGCAGCCATTGGGCCAGGTCGGGCCGTCGACCTTGCTGGTGGAGTCCATGAAGATACGCTGCTCGCCCTGGCGTGCCGCCAGCTCGAACAGGTCCAGCCGCAGGTCGGTGCCGGCGACCTGCAGCTCGCCGTCGGCGTACTGCACGTCTTCCACCGCTGCTTCCAGTTCGGTCGCCGCCAGTTGCCGGGCCAGGGCGATGGTGCGCTCCGAGCCGATGCGCACCGCCGAGCCGCCGGTGAAGATGGAGCGTGAACCAGCACTGCCGAATCCGTCGCCCCGGTCGGTGTCGCCCAGCACGATGCGCACTTTCTCCATCGGCACGCCGAAGGCATCGACCACCAGTTGCGCCAGGGTGGTGGCGATGCCCTGCCCCATCGCATTGACCGCGGAAAACACCTCGATCTGGCCCGAGGCCAGCACGCTCACCGTGACCCGCTCCTCGAACACATTGCCGCCGGTCCACTCCAGAAAGGTGGCAATGCCCAGGCCGCGCAGCTTGCCGTGCGCCGCGGACTCGTTCGCGCGAGCCTCGAAGCCCTGCCAGTCGGCGAGCGTCAGGGCCTGGTCCATCACGGACTCGAACTTGCCAGTGTCATAGATCTGGCCCATCGGGTTGCGATAAGGCATTTGCTCCGGCTGGATGAAGTTGCGCCGACGCAGCTCCAGCCGATCGATACCCGTCTGACGCGCAGCCTCGTCCATCAGCCGCTCGATCGTGAAGATCGCCTCGGGCCGGCCGGCGCCGCGGTAGGCACTGGTGGGCGCGGTGTTGGTGATCACGGCCTGAAAACGAAAATCGATGGTCTGGATGTCGTAGACGCTGGTCTGGACCCAGGGCCCGATCAGCAGCTGGATGGCAATGCCGGTACCGTTCGGATAGGCGCCCACATTGGCCAGCGACGCCAGCCGCAGCGCCAGAATCTTGCCATTGGCGTCGAGTGCCAGTTCGGCCTTGCTCTGCAGGTCGCGGCCATGGAAGCTGGAGGTGAATTCCTCGCCGCGCTCGGCAATCCACTTCACATTGCGGCCCAGGGTGTGGGCGCAGTACGCCACCACGATGTCCTCCGGGTAGGCGCCGGTCTTCATGCCGAAACCGCCACCCACGTCACCCACGATCACCCGCACCTGCTCACGCTTCAGGCCGATGGCGTCGCAGACGGAATTGCGTATACCCGATGGCATCTGGGTGCTCATGCGGATGGTCAGGCGCGTGCTGGCCGGGTCCACCGTCACCAGCACCGAGCGCGGCTCCAGCGTGACCGCGGCAACGCGCTGGTTGCGTACCTCCAGCTGCACCACGTGGGCGGCCTGGGCAAAGGCAGCCGCGGTCTTGGCGGCATCGCCATGCCGCATCTCGGCCGAGATGTTGTCCGGTGCGGCCTCGCAGATCACGGGCGCGCCGGCAGCAGTGGCTGCGTCCAGCTCCACCACCATCGGCAGATCGGCGTACTCCACCTGCACCACCTCGGCCGCATTGCGCGCCTGCTCCAGGGTCTGCGCCACCACCGCCACCACGGCTTCGCCAACGAAGCGCACCCGCCCCACCGCCAGGATGTTGCGCACCGGTGCCGCGGCGGCAGTGCCGTCACCACGCTTGAAATTGGCAGGAGCCGGCGTTGGGCGCACACCCGCCGCCACCAGGGCATCGCCGGTCAGCACCTGCAGTACGCCCGGCATGGCCTGGGCAACTGCTGTGTCGATGCTGACGATGTCGGCATGGGCGTGCGGTGAGCGCAGGAAAACCAGACAGGCGAGGTCGGCCGCGGCTACGTCATCGGTGTACTGGCCGCGGCCCGAAAGCAGGCCGTCGTCCTCGATCCGGCGGACCGACTGGCCGCTGCCAAAACGCGTGGGTTGAGCTTCAATGTCCAAGATGCATGCCTTCTGAAAAAAATGTCCCCCTATCCTACGCCGGCTGTCCGGCCGCAGTGGCGCCAGCCTTGCGCCTTCATGGGATGATGGCGCCGAGGTGCATCACGTGGCAGAAACCGAAACCCTTTTGTCACTCCCGTTGTTTCCACTGGGTACCGTGCTGTATCCCGGTGGCAGCCTGCCGCTGCGCATCTTTGAGGTGCGGTATCTGGACATGATCGGCAAATGCCACAAGGCGGGTGCACCCTTTGGCATCGTCGCCCTGACCCAGGGCTCGGAAGTGATGAAGCCCGGGGTTCAAGGGGGCACACAGCCGTTCGCCGCCGAGACCTTCCATGCGGTCGGCACGCTGGCCACCATCCACTATTTCGCCATACCGCAGCCTGGGCTGATGACGATCCGCTGCAGCGGTGCCCAGCGCTTCCGAATCGACCGGCGCGAGCGGCTCAAGCACGGACTGTGGATCGCCGATGTTGCGCGTCTGCCCGAAGATTCCGAGGTAATGGTTCCAGCCGACCTGCAGGAAGTGGCCAGTGCGCTGGGCCGGGTGATCCAGGCGCTGGAACAGCGCAACCCGGACCCATCGCAGATGCCGCTGACGGCACCCTACCGCCTGGACGATTGCGGCTGGGTCGCCAACCGCTGGTGCGAGCTGCTGCCGGTGCCGCTGGAGCTCAAACAGCGGCTGATGGAGCTGGACAACCCGCTGCTGCGGCTGGAACTGGTGGGCGACATCCTGGAGCGCATCGGCATCGCCGAATAGTGGCGCTGCGGGCCTCTACACCGAGGCCGCGTTGCGCCGGTCCAGCTTGCGGCTGAGCACGATCGAGGTTTGGGTCTGCTCCACACCGTCGATCAGGCCGATGCGGTCGAGCAGGCCGTCGAGCTGCTCATGCGAGTCGCAGCGCAGAAACACCAGGTAGTCGTATTGGCCACTCACGGCTGAGACCTCCTCCACCTCGACAAAGCGCCCAAGCTCTCGGATTACGCCAGCGCTGGTTCGCGGCTGCACCCGCAAGCTGCAGTAGGCGCGCACGCCAGCGCGTTCCTGCGCGCCGCCCAGGCGCACGCCATAGCCGGCCACCACGCCCGAGCGCTCCAGCCGCGCCTACGACAAAGACCGCGATGGCTTCGTTATCGCTGGCGGCGCCGGTGTACTGGTCCTCGA
>JANMKM010000621.1:0-21856 GCA_031372035.1 Rhodoferax sp.
GCCGTCGCTGGATGCGACCGCGCTCAGCGTGCCATTGGCCACGCTCAAGTCGGCGTTGGTGAAACCGGTGACAGCCTCGTTGAAGGTGATGGTGACCAGGCTGGTTTCGCCGGATTGCAGTGCCGCGTCGGCCACCACGATGCTTGCCGTAGGCGCCTTGGTGTCGACAGCATAGTTGTTGGAACTGGTGCTGCCGGCGCCAGCATTGCCCGCCAGATCAGCCACGCCGCTGTTAGCCAGCGTGATCAGGTTCGACGTGCTTTCCACGTTGGTCGTGGGCGTCAGCGTTGCCGTCCAGGTCTTGCCGCCATCGTTCGAAGCGACCGCGCTCAGCGTGCCGTTGGCCACGGTCAGATCGGCATTGGCAAAGCCGGTGACGGCCTCGGAGAAGGTGATCGTCACCAGGCTGGTCTCGCCGGACTGTAGCGCCGCGTCGGCCACCACGATCGTGGCGGTGGGCGCCTTGGTGTCGATGGCGTAGTTGTTCGAATTGGTTGTACCGGAACCGGCGTTGCCGGCCAGGTCGGCAACGCCGCTGTTGGTGAGCGTGACCAGGTTCGTGGCACTCTCGGTGTTGGTGCTGGGCGTGAGGGTGGCAGTCCAGGTCCTGCCGCCGTCGCTGGACGCCAATGCCGTCAGCGTGCCATTGGCCACGCTCAGGTCGGCATTGGTAAAGCCAGTGACCGCTTCGGAGAAGGTGATCGTCACCAGGCTGGTTTCGCCAGCCTGCAGTGCTGTGTCAGTCACCGCGATAGTGGCCGTGGGGCCAGCGGTGTCGACGGTCACGCTCAGGTTGACTGACGCCGCGCTGGTGTTGCTGCCCTTGTCGGCAATGGTTGCGCTCAGGCTGTGCACGCCCGGAGTCAGCGCGCTGACACTGATGTCCACAAAGCCCTGGGCCAGATCGCCCGCACTGACGGTCGCAGTCCCGACCTGGGTGGCGCCGTCCTTGATGGTTGCAATGTCGCCCGCAACCACGGCAGTGCCGTCGGCTTTGGTCAGTTCCAGCGCCAGGCGAATGGTCGGCGTGGTGACACTGGTCAGGTTGTCGGTGCTGGACGAACCGCTGTCCGATGCGGCGATCAGGTCGATGCCTGGCGCCGCCGGCGAGACGTCGTCCAGGTAGACACTTTGCACATTGGCGATGCCCGCCAGATTGGTTGCAGCTGCAATGCCAACCGATGCGGCCAATGCATCAGCCACAGAGCCTGCGCCGGCAACGCTGCCGCCGGAGCCGTTGCTGAACAAGGCGGTGACGGTTGTCGAGTCCGTCAGGTTGACAGTGGTCGAGCCGGCGACTGCGGTACCGATCTTCGTGACAAAGTTCTGCACGACGGCATTGATCGACTGGGTTGCTGTCAGGCCTTCGTTGTGGCCCGTGCCTGCCAGCGACAGCATGGCGCCTACCTGTGCGGCCGCCTTTTGTACGGCAAGCGCAGCCGCACCACTGGCTGAAAGCGGGTCGTAGTTAGTCAGATTGGTGCCAGCCGGCAGGGTCAAGCCCAGCGCCTGGACGACCTTGGCCGACGCATCAGCCGCCGTAGACCCGGGCGTGCCCAACATCACCGCTTGCACCAACGTGGTCAGCGGACTGACTTCGGTGGAACCGGCTGGTGCCTTCAGCGGGATGGTGTTGACAATGCCGGTGTCGATATTGACGCCGCCGACAGCAATGATCGGACCCAACAGGGCCGCGCCGGACAGCAGGAAATTGCCACTGGCGTCGGTGACCACGCCGTCGAGCTTTTCAGCCGGATCTGCAACGCCATTGGCATTGTTGTCGATATAGATTTGGGCACCGCGCACATAACCATCGGCGACAACGCCGAGCGTGGCACTGGAGGCATCGTTGCCGGCCACGTCCTGGATGGCGCTGGCATCGTTGCCAGTGCTTGGATCGGTGTAACGCACGCTGGTCGAGCCAGCGGCGAACACGTTGGTCAGCGTCAGCGTCAGGATGGCGCCGTTGATCGCTATGGTTTGGACCGGATTCGCCACGCCACCGGTTAGGACCGTAAAGGCTCCGGCGGTCGGTGGGCTGGCGGCATCGAGGCTGCCGTCATAGGTCAGAGTCACCGTCTTGGCGGCTCCGTTCTCGCTGAATGACAGGGCCACCGGACTCACGCTGTCGAGGGTGAAGGCCAGGGCCGTGGATGCAGCGCTGGTATTGCCGGCAACGTCGGTCTGGCGCACCGTGACCGACTTGGCACCGTCGCCAGTCAGGGTGACGCTGGTGCCGGTGCCGGTGGTCCAGGTGGTGCCACCGTTCGTGCTGTACTGCCAGGTTGCCCCGCTCTCCAGCCCGGAGACATTGACGGTACCCACGCTGGTGATGCTGTCGCCCGCGACGCCGGTGTTGGTGGCCAGGGCTGCAGTCGGTGCGGCTGCAGTGGTGTCCAGGGTGAATGCCAGCGCAGTGGAGGCGGCGCTGACGTTGCCGGCCGTGTCGGTTTGACGGACCGTCACTGATTTGGCCCCATCGCCGGTCAGCGTGACGCTGGTCCCGGTGCCGTTGGTCCAGGAGGTGCCGCCGTTGGTGCTGTACTGCCAGGTGGCGCCTGTTTCCAGGCCCGATACATTGACTGTGCCCACATTGGTGATGCTGTCCGCAGCGCTGCCGCTGTTCGTGGCCAGGGTCGCGGTGGGTGCGACCGGCGGTGTGGTGTCGCCCTGTGCCGGCGACGATTCCTTGCCCGAAGACGATGCCACGGCACCGGCCAGGGCGATGCTACCCAGCAGTGCCAGCATCTGGTCGCTGGAGAGTCCGCTGCTTGCGGGTTGGGCGGCGGCCGCGGCTGTGGTGGTTCCGGTGGTGGCGGCTGTCGATGCCTGGGCCAGGAGCATGGGCTCAGGCGCTTCACCGGCTCCGGTGGCGGCCTGTTCAGCCATGGCCAGAACGATGCCGTCAGCCATGCTTGCGGCTGCTTCGCCGATCGAGCCGCTGGCTGACAGATCCGTGGCTTCGGCAGTCGCTGCCGCCATGGCACTTGCTGCTACGCCCGGGCCCGCTTCAGCGAGCATGGTGCGAACCAGGGTTTCCAGTTGCGAAGTTACGGCTGCGCCGGCTTCCTGCCCGGATGCCTGGGCTTGTTCGTCGTTCGCCACAGGAAGCGCCGCTGCACCCGGATCGGTGTCGACCGTCGGCGCGGCTGATGCCTCTCCGGCGTCGGACCAACCCGCGGCTGTGGCGGCGCCTGCCAACCCCAGCGCGATCAAGCTCAGGGGGCTCAACAACAGCGAATCCTGGCTCTTCCTGGACTCCCGGGCCCCGGTTGGCACAGCCGACTGCGGTAGCGCAGTCTTCTGAGTTTCCCTGTCCGACTCTGGCTTCTTGTATGGACCCATTTTGCAACTCCTGAAATGAACGATCGACTATTCGGAGTGACGGCAATCGGACCGCCAGTCCATCCATTGCGGCAAGGGCTGTTTACCCCTCGCCATGGTGGTTTTAAGCAAGTCTACTCTGGCTCGGCCATGTCACTCTTGAACATTGTGCCTGTGCGGTGTAACGATGCTGCAGTAGTTGACATTTGACGCGGTCCTTCTACGGGTAAACCCCGAATTGCGGCAGACTCAATTCCGGATGGGCAGCCACCAGGGCATTGAAGTAGCCGACCGACAGGCTCTGGGCATTGGCTGCGCCGCCAAAGCTGCCATCGACGTCGCCACTGAGGTAACCGACCAGGCCCACATGCACCGGGCTGGGCGGGCCGAGGTCTGCAATGATCGCCGGCGCCGACCCGGGGTTGAGGCCAACCACCCTACCCGGCATGCTGGGGTCGATCTCGTCGGCAAAGTGCCAGGCCGGGTCGGGCGCCGACAGGCCGACGACATGCCGCAGCACCCCGATGGCGTCATTGAGACTGACTGCGCCGTTGCCGTCATAGTCTGCCGCCAGAACCTGGTACGGCGAGAGCGGCTGGTTGGCGCCATTGACAGGCAGACCAACGATCATCCGCATGATGCCAATGGCATCCTGCAGGTTCACGGCGGCGGACGTGGTTGCGAACTCGGTTGTTGGCACGGCACGGCTGGCCGTGAGTGCCAGTGTTGGCTCGATGACCCCGCCGAAGCTGCCGGCACCTGTGCCATCGGTGCTGATGTTGTTGCCGCCGCCTGCGACGCTGACACCATCCAGCAAGGTGTGGGCCTTCCAGCTGTAGGCTTGCAGGTTGACCGTCTTGCCTGGCGGCAGCAGGGTGATCTGGTCGCCCAAGAGCGCAAACTCTGCCACGCCGTGGTTGCCATTGAGATGGATCTCGATGTCCGCGCCGGCATTGGCGTCGGTGCCGATGTACAAGGTCGTGCTGTCAACGCCATTGCTGATTTGCACCTGGTTCAGGCCGATACTGGTTCCGTTGCCCAGTTCAACGGCGCCGGTGAACGTGCTGCCGGCGACCCGGATGCTGTCGCCTGGCACCATGTCGGTGATCTGATCGACGCCGTTGCCAGCGGCCGCATACATGAAGGTGTCGTGACCGCCGCCACCGGAGAGAACGTTGTTGCCTTCATTGCCAATGAGTACGTTGTCCTGGGCGTTGCCCCCACCCGCAAGGTCGCCTTTGCCTGCGGCCAGCTCCAGATTTTCGACAAAGTTTGCCAATGTGTAGCTGATGCTGGCCACGACCTTGTCGATGGCACGGCCCAGATCCAGGCCTTGCTGTGGCTGGCCGACGATGCTGGTCGGCGCGTCGGCATCCTCTTCCACCTGATCGCCCAGGTCGTCGACGTAATAGGTGTCGCTGCCCGTGCCGCCAACCAGGGTATCGCTGCCAGAGCCGCCGTCCAGCGTGTCTTCGCCATCCAGGCCGCTGAGGTTGTTGTTGCCATCGTTGCCAACAAGCTCGTTGCCCAGTGCATTGCCAACCGCGATCAGGTCACCGGCGCCGAGCTTGAACGTGAGGTTCTCGACAAAGTTGGTGAGCGTGTAGTTGATGCTGGCGACAACCTTGTCGATGGCGGTGCCCAGATTCAGGCCCTGCTTGGCGAGCAGCGAGGCTTCGAGGTTGTTGTCGGTTTCGACCACGACGTCGCCAACGTCGTCCACCTCGTACACGTCGGCACCGCTGCCGCCGGACATGGTGTCGGCACCTTGGCCACCGGTCAGCTGGTCCGCGCCGGAGCCGCCGGTAATGGTGTCGTCGCCTTCACCGCCGTCCAGCAGGTCCTGCCCGGCGCCACCGGTCAGGGTGTCCAGGCCGGCGCCGCCATTGAGCACGTCGTTGTCGTCACCGCCGTCCAGCGTGTCTTGGCCGTCGCCGCCGTCGAGCTGATCCTGGCCCGAGCCGCCATCCAGCGAGTCGTTGCCTTCAAAGCCGTCGAGCTTGTCGTCACCGGTCAGGCCGGCGATCGAGTCGTCGGCATCGCTGCCATCGATCAGGTCATTGACGCCATCGGCGCCGCGAACCGTCACGCCCAGGGGCGCGATGAATTCGGAACGGTCGCTGAACTGCAGGAACTCGGTGCGGTAGACATCATCCTGGTCGGTGCCGCCATGGTTGCGGGTGACTTCCCAGTAGCCCTGACCCTTTGCATCGAGCTTAACGATCCAGGTGTAATCCGACGCCGGGCCATCGAACACGGCGCGGTCGATGCCCTTGCCGCCGTCTACGGTGTCGTGCCCGGGGCCACCGTGCAGGGTGTCGTTGCCCAGGCCACCGGTCAGCAGATCGTCGTCGCCACCTCCGTCCAGCTGATCATCGCCGTCGGCGGCGTCCAGCGTGTCCCGCCCAGCGCCACCGGTCAGCGTGTCATTGCCGCCCAGGCCTTCGAGCAGATTGTCCTGGCCGCTGCCGGTGAGGCTGTCGTTGAAGTCACGCGAGCCGCGCACGTTCTCGATGTTGCTGAGTTGGTCCGTGGCGCCTTCACCGTCTTGCGCGACGCCGGTACCCAGATCGACGGAGACACCCGCGCGGGCCACCCGGTAGTCCGCGCGGTCGGTACCGCCCAAGCCGTTGATGGTGTCGTTGCCGGCCATGCCTTCAAACGACTCGTACTCGCTGTCGCTGCCGGTCAGTACGTCGTTGAATACCGAGCCGCGGACGCCTTCGATGTTGATCAGCGTATCAGTGCCAAACGCGCCGTCGACGCCATTGAGAAAGATGCCATCCTGCGCTGTGCCGTTACTGCTGCCGCCCAGCGTGACAACCACTGCGGATGTGCTGTCGTTGTAGTCCACCCGGTCATAGCCGCCACCGCCGTCGATGGTGTCATTGCCGCCCTTGCCGCGGAAGAATTCGAAGCCGTCGCGCAAACCGGTGCCGTTGGCAACATCCCCACCAATGATCATGTCATTGAAGGCCGAGCCGCGCACGCCCTCAATGTGCAGCAGGGTATCGGTTGTGCCGTAGCCGTCCTGGGCAACGCCAGTGATGAGGTTTACGTTGACACCTGACGGAGCATCATCGAATCGGATCTGATCGTTGCCGCCTTGACCGTCGATGGTGTCGTTGCCGGCGCGGCCTTCAAAGCTCTCGGTGATGACCGTGTTGTCGGAGCCACGCAGGATGTCGTTGAAATCCGAACCGCGCAACTGGCTGATGTTTATCAGGGTGTCGTTGCCGGCAGCGCCGCTGGAGCTGCCCGTGGCCAGGCTGGCGAACACTGCGCCGCTGGCGTTCTGGTAGCTGGCACGGTTGCTGTTGTCCAGGTTGAGCGTGTCGGTGATGGCGCCACCGTCGATGGTGTCGTCCCCCAGTCCGCCTTCGAACTGTTCGAACCACAGGGCCGTGCTGCCAGTGATCGTGTCGTTGAAGCTCGATCCCTGGATGATGTCGATGTTGACCAGGGTGTCGTTGCCACCCAGCCCGTCCTGTGCGACTCCGAAGCCGGTATTGCCGACGCCGGTGATGCCCGAGAGGTTGATATTGACGGCTGAAGTGGAGCCAAAGTAACTGGTGTAGTTGTTGTCGGTGTAATTGAGCCGGTCCGTGATGGTGCTGCCATCCAGGCTGTCGTTGCCACCCCCCCCGAACAGGCTGTCGCGTCCCACCCCACCGAGCAGCGTGTCGTTGCCACCGCGCCCATCCAGACTGTTGGCATTGGCGTTGCCGGTGATCAGATCCCCATTGTCCGAGCCACGCACGTTTTCGATGTTCAGCAGGGTGTCGGTGCCACCCAGGCCATCTTGCGCGCTGCCGCTGGCCAGGTTGACCACCGCGCCAATACCGGGGTTGGTGCTGTCATACCGCACCTGATCAATGCCGCCCCGGCCGTCAATGCTGTCGTTGCCACCGCGCCCCTCGAATATTTCCGTGTACAGCGTGGTGTCCGAGCCCTGCAATGTGTCGCCATACTCCGAGCCGCGCACGTAGTTGATGTTGACCAGCGTGTCGGTGCCGTCAGCGCCGGTGACGATGCCGGTGGCCAGATTGGCGTTGATCGGGTCCGACGCATTCTGGTAGGTGACCCGGTTGGAGCTGAAGTTGTTGCTGGCGTCAATCGCGCCGCCGTTGATAGTGTCGTTGCCTAGGCCCCCTTGAAACTGCTCGAAGATATTTGCCGAGCTGCCAGTAATGCTGTCGTTGTAATTCGAGCCGATGATGAAGTTGACATTGGCCAGCGTGTCGGTGCCACCCATGCCGTCGTTGGCCGTGCCGGTGCCGACGCTGCCGTCACCAGTCATGCCCGACAGGTTGATCACTACACCGGTACTGGAGCTGCTGTACGAGACAAAATTCAGGTCGGAGTAATTGGAGCGGTCGGTGATGACGCCGCCATCCAGGCTGTCATTGCCTGTGCCGCCGACCAGGGTATCGGCACCCGTGCCACCGAGCAGCGTGTCATTGCCGCCGCCACCGCTCAGGCTGTCATTGCCACCGAAACCGTCCAGCAGGTTGTCGTTGCCATCACCTGTCAGCTGATCATTGAACGCCGAGCCGCGTACCTGCTCGATGCTCCCCAGGGTGTCGGTCGTGCCGTAGCCGTCCGCTGCAATGCCTGTGCTCAGGTTGACGTTGACCGCCGCCGGAGCATTGTCATAGCGGACGCGATCAATACCGCCAAGTCCGTTGATCGCGTCATTCCCGCCGCGACCCTCGAAATTCTCTGTCCAGCTGGTGGTGTTCGAGCCTGTCAGCGTGTCGTTGAAGTTGGAGCCGCGTACCGCACTGAAATTCGTCAACGTGTCGGCGCCCGCGCCTCCAACGGCAGTGCCCAGTCCCAGGTCCACGCTCACGGCCGCGCCGGCATTTTGGTAACTGACCCGGTTGGTGTTTGTGAAATTGACCAGATCCGTGATGGCGCCGCCGTCCAGCGTGTCGTTGCCGGCGCCGCCCTCAATCTGTTCGAAGATCAACGCCGAACTGCCGACGATGACATCGTTGAACGGCGAACCGGTGATGAAATTGATATTGGCCAGGCTGTCGGTTCCGCCGAAGCCGTCGCTCGCGGCACCGACTCCTGCGTTGGTGCCATTGATGCCCGACAGGTTGATATTGACCGCCGCGGGGGAGCCCAGGTAACTGACGGCATTCAGGTCGGCATAGTCCACACGGTCGGTGATGACTCCGCCGTCCAGTGTGTCATTGCCGGCACCGCCAATAAAGGTGTCGGAACCTGAACCGCCTTGGAGCGAATCGAAGCCAGAGGTACCAAACAGCAGGTCGTTGGCATCGGTGTACTGGGGCGTTGCTACCTTGCGCACGATGACACCGAAGTCATTGTTCGGATCGGTGTTGTCGCTGAAAAACGTGTCGGTGGCCGAAAACGCCAGCGCTGTAGCACCGAGAGGTACCTTGACCAGGGTCAGTCCACCCGGAACGAAGAAATCTTGTGGGATGTCGGCGCTGACCTGGGCCGATACCTGGGGCACGGACGCCAAGCCGTCAAACACCACTGGTGCTACGAAGCCGCCAGGGCCGGTGAACACCGCATAGAGTCCCATGCTGGTGTCCGTGGGGCCATTCAGGCCAGGCTGGAAGGCACCGGTGCGTGTCAGGGCAATCAGGTCGCCGCTCTGGGCGTTGATGCTGCTTAGCAGCAGCGTTGTAGGCGCAGCAGCCGGGTCATTGCCCGCCACCGCCAGATAGGTACCAGCCGGATTGACGGCCAGGGGTTGCACCATGTCCGAGAACTGGAACGATTCCACGTCGCCAACAATATCGGTGCCATCGCGTCCAGCTACCTGGTCGACCACGGTGTACTGGTTGGTCTGGGCGCTGAAGGTGATCGTGTATTCCGAAAACTTGCCGTGAAAATGGACCTCATCCCGCCCGGCACCTCCCAGGATGGTGTCATTGCCGGCCCCACCCCACAGCGTGTCGTTGCCGGCGCCTCCATCCACCAGGTCGTCGCCGCTATAGCCGTGCAGTTCATCGTTGCCGCCCGAGCCGAACAGGCTGTCGTTGCCGCTGGACTGGTTGTTGTCATTGCCGCCACCGCCGTCGAGCAGGTTGTTGCCATCGTCGCCAATCAGCAGGTCGTCGAAGGCGCCGCCAACGACATTCTCGATACCGACAAGCGTGTCATTGCCGTCGGCCCCGAAGGCCAGGCCTGAGCGCAGGTTGACGGTGACGCTGCCATCGGCGCTGCCCTGCTGCGGCCGCAGGTAGTAAACGGTGTCGTTGCCGGCACCGCCATCCAGGTAATCGTCACCCCGTGCGCCGAGCATGCCGTTATCACCAGTCGAGCCGATGATGGTGTCGTCGTAATTGGAGCCGACTGCTGACTCGATGCCGGTCAGCTGGTCATCGCCGTCGCCACCGCTGACCACGCCGGTAGCCAGGTTGATGCTGACCGAGCCCGGAGCCTCCAGATAGAAAACCGCGTCATCAGCGCTGGCGCCACCAATGATGGTGTCGTTGCCGCCCCCGCCCACGAAGGCGATACCGTTGCCGTTGGACAGCATGTTGCCTGTGATCAGATCGCCGAATTCGGTGCCACGGACGTTTTCGAACAAGCTGACGCTTTGCGTGAAGCCGCCGATCTGCGCTACGCCAGTGACCAGGTTCAGCACCACGCCCGAGCCCATCTGGCTGTAGTCCAACCAATCGTTGTCTTCGGCGTTGGTGCCACCAAGCAGGGTGTCGTTGCCTGGCGTGGCGACAATGGTGTCGTCGCCGGCCAGGCCTTGAATGGAGTTGTTGCCACTGTCGCCGATGAGGCGGTCGTTGTTGTTCGAACCTTGGAGGTTCTCGAAGCGAACGAAGATGTCGATGCCATCGGCGCCGCTGGAGGTGCCGGTTGTCAGGCTGGCCTGTACGCCGGCGCCTGCATTGGCGTAGCTGAGTGTGTCGATGCCGCCGCCGCCGTCCAGGGTGTCGTCGCCGCCATTGCCGTAGATCGTGTTGGCGCTGGCGTTGCCGATGATCAGGTCGGCGAAACCGTTGCTGCCGCTGACATTCTCGATGCTGATCAGCGTGTCGGTGGCGCCCGTGCCCAGGTCCAGCCCCACACCATTGGCCAGGTTGACACTGACGGCCGCGTGGTTGCCAAAGTACGTGACCAGGTCCGTGCCACTGCCGCCATCGAGTGTGTCGTTGCCCGCACCACCTTCCAGCGTGTCGTCGCCCCCGCTGCCTTCCAGCAGGTCCGCGCCCATCTCGCCGGTCAGCCAGTTGGCCTGTGCGTTGCCGGTGATGTGGTCGGCAAAATGGGTGCCGGTGATGGATTCGATGTTGCGCAGGGTATCAGTGCCACCGTCACCATCGTTCACGACAGTGTCCACGCCGGGGGCTGACAGCGTCAATGTGATGCCGCTTGCGGCGCCCACATAGTTGACGCGGTCACCGCCGCCCATGCCGTCGATCAGGTCATTGCCGATGCGGCCCTTGAACAGGTTGTCCTGGGAGTTGCCGATCAGGGTGTCGTCCAGATCGGTGCCGTAGATGCCTTCGACGTTGGTCAACAGATCGTAGGCGCCCCAACCGTCGTAAGCGGTGGTGGTTCCGGTCTCGGCCAGCGTGATGCTGACGCCGGTTTCCGAGCGGTAGTAGTCCGCAATGTCCAGGCCGGCGCCACCGTCGAATACGTCGTAACCGCTGCGGCCACGGAAGGTATTGCCGGAGCTGTTGCCAACCACCGTGTCGTCGTAGTTGCTGCCGTCAATGCCTTCAATGTTCACCAGCGTGTCAACGCCACTACCGTCATCCACCGTGAACGCGGCGCCGTTCTCGGCCATGTGGACGTTGATCGCCTGCCTGGCGATATTGAAGCCGGCCATGTCGGTTCCGATGCCGCCATCGATCAGGTCATTGCCTTCACGGCCACTGAAATAGTTGTTCAGGTCGTTGCCGACCAGCGTGTCGTTGCCGGCGCCGCCAAACACCCCGTTGACCGTGATCAGGGTGTCGGTTTCGCTGTACTGGATGTTGCTGGTGTCGAAGACGTTGACCCGGCCTGTGCTCAGGTTGGCATTGACCCGGAAGTTGCTGGCGCGGTCCCAATACACGGTGAAGTCGGTGTCCTCGACGTTGCCGGTGATGGTGTCGTTGCCGCCGCGGCCCTGGAAAAAGTTGTTGTGACCGGCATACTGGTCGATGACCGTGTCGGCACCGTTGGACAGGTAGAAGCGGTCGACATTGCTGATCGTGTCGGTTTCCTGGTAGGCCGCGTTGCTGCCCTTGCCGGAGACACTGAACGTGGTCGTTGTACCGACAAAGGTGTAGCCGTTGCTGTCGGATAGATAGGTGTAGTCACCGTAGTTGAAACCGGAGCCGCCAATCAGCGTATCGTTGCCTTCACGCCCCATCAGGGTGTCGTCACCGTCCCGCCCATCGAGCAGATTGGCGCCGGCAGAACCGCGCAGGGTATCGTTGTAGTCGCCACCGACGATGTTCTCGAAGCCGCTGACCAAATCGGTGCCACCTTCGCCGTCGGTGACCGAGCCGGTATTCAGGTCGGCCGAGACCGCACTGGTTGCGCTGGTATGGCTCAGCGTATCAAGGCCTGCGCCGCCGTCGATGGTGTCATTGCCGCTGCGTCCACGAAACCAGTTGTCCAGGCTGTTGCCAGTCAATATGTCAGAGCCCAGCGATCCCCCAATACCCTCGATATTGCGCAAGACATCGGTGCCACCCACGTTGTCGTTGACCAGGGTGTCGCCGCTTGCGGCAAGCACCACCGTGACAAGGGGAGAATTGCGGTAGTCGACCCAGTCCGAACCCGCACCGCCGTCGACGGTGTCGTTGCCGCCTTCCGGCCGGAAGGCGTCATCGAGACTGCCGCCGAGCAGCGAGTCGTTGCCCTGTCCACCCCAGATGGCGTGGATGTTGATCAGGCTGTCGGTTTCCAGGTAGTTGGCATCCGTGGACTTGGTGATCGTGACCACGCCGGTGGCCAGATTGGCATTGACACTTTGGGTGTTGTCACGCTCGCTGTAGACCGCGTAATCCAGGTCGCCGGCATTGCCCTGCAGCGTATCGTTGCCCAGATTGCCGCGCAGGTACATGTTGATGCCGGCCACTAGGTCGATCACGTTGTCCGGTCCGGGTGTGGCGGCGATGCGCTCGATGGAGATCAGGCTGTCCACCTCGCTGTAGGCGGCGTTGGCGCCCTTGCCGGCAACGGTCAGGGTCCCGGCATGGCAGTCAAATGTCAGCGTGTATCCGTTCGGATCACCCAGGTTGTTGTACGACGCGGTGTCAAAGTCACCGCCGCCGTCGATGGTGTCGTTGCCGCCGCCACCGGTCAGGAAATCGTCGCCACCCAGGCCCATGAGCCAGTTCGCCTGGCTGTTCCCGCCCAGGGTGTCGGCCTGCGAACCCGCGCGCAGGCCTTCGATGTTGATCAGCGTGTCGGTGCCACCCTGGCCGTCCGAGGCCGTGGTGTTACCGGACTCTGCCAGCGTGATGCTGATGCTGGAATTGGTGAAGTTGTAGTCGGCAACGTCGAGGCCCGCGCCGCCGTCGATGGTGTCATTGCCGCCACGACCACGCAGGCGGTTGTTGCCCTCGTTGCCGGTCAATGTGTCGGCGAGATTGGATCCGTAGATGTTCTCGACATTGATCAGCACGTCGGTGCCACCAAAGCCGATGCCGCCATTGCCGTCGTCGGCCACCACGGTGGCGGTACCCACGCTGGCCATGGACACGGTCACGGCACGCGATGACGAGGAGTAGTCAACGGTGTCGGTGCCGCCCCGGCCGTCAATGGTGTCATTGCCCGGGCCGCCGCGGAAGTACTCGAACGGCCGATCCGTGCCTTTGATCAGGTCGTTGCCCGAACTGCCGAAGACGCCGTTGATGTTCTGCAAGGCATCCACTTCCACCAGCGTGTTGCCAGTGAAGATGCCGACGTTGCCGCGGGATGTGCCGCCGGAACCCGCGATTGAAAAGATACCCCCGGCCGCCAGATCGACTTCGATGTGGGTGGCGGGGTCGGTCAGTTCGTTGTACCAGACGTAATCGAGCTGCCCATCGTAGGGACTGCCCACAACCGTGTCATTGCCGCGGCCTGGTGCGAAATACATCTCGCGGTCGTAGCCCAGATCGCGCATCACATCGTCGCCACTGGTGCCATTGATCTGGTCGATGCTGAATACGCCGTTGTCCTGCTCGGCATAGCCGGCATTGCTGCCGCGCCCGGTCACCTGGATGCTGCCAAAGCCATTGCCGCCCTGGTACAGGGCGTCGATCACATAGCCGCCGCTGGCATTCACCGGCAGGTAGCTGTACACCACGGTGTCGAAGCCGTTGCCGCCGTTGAGGCTGTCGGTGCCCAAGCCGCCATTGAGCAGGTCGTCGCCATCACCGCCGGTCAGCTGGTCGTTGCCATCGCCGCCCACCAGCGTGTCGTTGCCGCCGCGGGCGTCAAGGTTGTTGTTGCCGCTGTTGCCGGTGATGCTGTCGGCGTTGTCCGAACCTCGCACGTTCTCGATATTGATCAGGGTATCGGTGCCTACCGGGCCGCTGCTGCCACTGAGGTAGATGCCGTCCAGCGCAATACCGGTCGCCAGATTTACCGTAACGCCCAGACCCGAACTGGTGAAGCTGTAGCGAGCCTGGTCAGTACCACCCTGGCCATCGATGGTGTCGTTGCCGCCGCGCCCCTCGAAGGTCTCGGAATAGGCGGTGACGTTGGAGCCGGTCAGCACATCGCCGTATGCAGAGCCCTGCGCGTAATTGATGTTGATCAGTACGTCGTTGCCCTGGCCTCCCGAGGCCGTACCGAGCGCCAGGTTTACGGATACGCTGCTGGGCGAATTCGCATATGTGGCCCGATTCGCGTTGAAGGCGTTGGATGCATTGATGACGCCGCCGTCGATGGTGTCGTTGCCGGCACCGCCTTCGAACTGTTCGAAGATGGTGGCGCTGCTGCCTGTGATGAGGTCGTCATAGGCCGAGCCGGTGACGAAGTCGACGTTGGCCAGGGTATCGGTGCCGCCCATTCCGTCGTTCGCCGTCCCGCTGCCAACATCCCCCAGGCCTGTGATACCCGACAGGTTGACGTTGACGCCCGCTGTGGAACTGCTGTACGAGACGGTATTCAGGTCGTTGTAGTTCGAGCGGTCGGTGATCACGCCACCGTCAATCGTGTCGTTGCCGGCGCCACCTACCAGGAAGTCGTTGCCTGCGCCGCCGAACAGCCGATTCGCCAGGGCATCTCCGGTCAGGCTGTCATTGAAGGCGCTGCCGATCACGCCTTCGATGTTGAACAGCTGGTCGCTGCCGGCGGCGCCGGTGGCCGTGTTGAGGCCCAGGTTGACTTGGACACTGCCGCTGGCGGCGGAATAGTCGGCGGTATCGAAGCCGTCGCGGCCGTCGATGTAGTCGTTGCCGCCCAGTCCGGCGAGCAGGTCATCACCCTCATTGCCGAACAGACTGTTGCTGTTGTTGTCGCCGCTCAGGGTGTCGTTGTAGCCGCCGCCCACCAGGCCGCGGGCACCGGAGATGGTGTCGGTTCCCAGACTAGCGGAATTCGAGCGCCCGGTCAGCAGGCTGGCGGTCACACCCTCGTTCGCGTCCCAGAACACCACTTCGTCGGAGCCACTGCTGCCGCCTACCAGCGAGTCGTTGCCGGCACCACCGCGCAGCAGCGTGTGGCTGCTGCCGCCGGTGATGGTGTCGTTGCCACCACCGCCGAACAGCCGCGCATCGATGCCGCTGCCGCCAATGATGATGTCGCCAAACTCGCTGCCGGTCACGCGGTTGATGCCCACCAGCGTGTCCACGCCGCCGGTGCCGTCATTCGTGACCTGGCCAGTGGCCAGGCGCAGATCCACCGTGATTCCGGACGGCACATCATCCTTGTAGCTGACCTCATCCAGACCGCCGCCGCTGATGACGGTGTCGTTGCCGGCGCCCGGATGAAATTGCTCGTCTGAGTCGCCGTCGTTGCTGGTGACCACTGACAATGCCGTGCCGGTCATCAGGTCATTGCCACCAATGCCGTAGTAAATGATCCGGTGCAGTTCGCCGCTGGACGGGTAGATCTGCAACGAAACAATGCCGCCGAGGTTGCTGACAGCGACAAAGGCATCACTGAACTGGAAGCCGTCGACCTGGTTACCCGGGTTGCTGGTCAGAAAGTCCTTGATCGTCAAGCGCCCGACCGCCAGATCGGCCGGCGCCGAGCCCCACATGCTGCTGGGTTGGATGTTGAGGATGAAGTCGTTGCCGGAGCGCTGGCCATAAACGAAGTCAATCGACATGCCGTTGAGCGTGACGACGTCAAAACCTGAGCCTGAGCCATCGCCATTGACGATGACATCGACGCCTTCGGCCGACACAATGGTGTTGCCGGACATCGTGACGTTGAAGACGTAGTTGTCATCGCCTGCGCCGCCAGTGAGCGTGTCGTTACCGGCGCCACCCACAAGTGTGTCGTTGCCTGCCAGGCCACTGATGCTGTCGTCTCCCCCCAAACCGTAGAGGGCTTCTCCCAGGCCGGTGCCGGTCAGCGTATTGTTGGACCCGTTGCCAAATATCGATGGCGCGATGGCCACGGTGGACGCAGCCAGGGTGTTTTGCGCGCCGCCAGGCCCCTGGGCGCCGCTGTTGCCGTCGTTGAAGTTCCAGTCGATCTGCACCGAAGTACCGGCCGGGTCCACGCTGTTGTTGTAGGCAATCTGGCGCAAGGCACTGTTGACATTGGCTTCCGTAGCGGCACCGTTGAAACCCAGGGTAAGTATTCCGCCCTGGTTCACCGCCACGCTGCCGATCGTGACGCCGCCGACGACCAGGTTCGCCCCTTGGGTCAGGACGCCCAGCGTGCCACCGCTGGCCGCCACGAAAACATCATTGCCACTGGCGCCGCCGTGGCGCGACAGCGTGAGTGCCGTGCCGCCGTAGCCCTGTGTGACGAGTTCCAGGTCCGAAATGGTGGCATGGCTGTCGAGCACAACGCTGGAGCCAGAGCCCAGCACCGCGCTGGGGTTGAAGCTGGTGTCCACGGTGCCATTGCCGGTGAGGCGCAGCATGGCCACGTCGCTGCCATTGCCACCTGCCACCAGGATCCGATTGCTGGCGTCCAGCGCGATGGCATACGCTGCATCGGTGGAGCCGCCCATGTCGGCAGTGACCCGACCAGCCGTGCCGAAGCCGGTGTCCAGGCTGCCGTCCGTGTTGTAGCGTTCGACTGCGAAATTGCCATTGACAGTGCCGGCGATCAGGACCTTGCCATCGGCCTGCACCAGCAGCTGGTTGGCGCCAATGGCAGTAGTCAGGTTTGTGGCCAGCTTGCCGGTGCCATTGAAGCTGGTGTCCAGGCTGCCGTCACTGTTGTAGCGCACCAGATAGCTGGCGTCACTGCCGCCCCAAAACGCTCGGGTTCCGGTCAACATCAGGACCTTGCCACCGGCCAGTTCCACCAGGCCATTCGGGAACAGGATGTCGTGGTCGGTGGCGATGTCGGTGATGACCTTGCCGTCGCCGTCAAAGCTGGTGTCCAGGCTGCCGTTGGTGTTGAACCGTATCAGGCCTGCCACAGACTGCTGCGTGGCGTCAGCCAGGTTGCCGCCTGCAGCCACCAGGATCTTGCCGCTGGAGAGCACGATCACGTCGCCGCCACCACCACCGAGGGCGCTGCCCAGGGTGACAAAGGCCATGCCGTCACCTTCAAAACTGGTGTCCAGACTGCCGTCAACATTAAGCCGCACCACTGCGGTGTCGTAGTTTTCGATGCCGACAGTGGCGTCGTAGTGGTCGCCCACCACGATCAGCTTGCCGTCGGGTTGGATGGCAGCGTTGTTGGCGCTGGAATACTCGGTAAACGCCACGGTCTTGAGGCCATCGCCATCAAAGGCCGTGTCCAGGCTGCCGTCGGCCTTGAAACGCGCAACCGCCCAGGCTGTATCGCCGTTGTCGGCGTTGATGACGGTATAGCCATACGCCAGGGCCGAGCCATCGGCAAATACGTTGGAGCCATAGACATGGCTGCCGTCGGTGCCATTGATGAAACCGCTGCCGCGGTACCCACCGCCGCCGAAGCTGAGGTCGGGGCTGCCATCGGCGTTGTAGCGCGCCACGTCCACCGTGTGGGTGGTGACGGTGCCGGTCTTGATGCTGCTGTCGGCCGTGATCGTGATCTTGCCGTCCACACCGACCTTGATCGACTGCGCCCGGTCGACGCTGGTGCTGCCCATGTCGGTGATGCGGTGCCCCAGGCCCAGGCTGGTGCTGTCGTTCACCGCCGTCACGCTCAGGGTCTTGGTGACCACGGCGCTGCTGCTGGTGCCGTCGCTGAGCTGGAAGCTGATGGTGCGGTCACCGCTGGTGGGTGTTTGCTGCGATTGCGTCGTGTTGCCGTAGCTGATTTCCCGCAACGCTGTCTGCCATTGGGCCAGGGTTGCCGTGCCGCCTGTTGAGGTGAGCGTCATCACGCCGGTTGCGTTGCTGAACCCGCCCGAGATATTGCCCAGACTGGTCCAGGTCTGGTACTGGCTCATCGAGCGCAGCTGATCCTGCCCACTGACGAAGCCGCTGCCGATGCTGATGGTGGCGCTGGTAAACGTGGCGCTGGCGCCATCCGCGATCACGATGCCCGGGTCCAGCAGCACGCGGTTCGACGTTGTGTTGTTGCCTTCGATGAAATTGGTCTTTCCGGGGCTGGGCGTCAGCACGGCGGCGCCCAGCGTAGCGTCGGCAAATTGCAGGATGTCAATCCGGCTGAGGGTGTCGATGCCGTCGCGACCGCCGATGTTGTCGGTCACGACGCGCTGATTCAGGCCGTTGATGCCAAGCGTGTAGTCGGCCCGGTTGCCCGCAAAGACCGCCACATCCACTCCGGCGCCACCTGTCAGGGTGTCGTTGCCGCCGCCTCCAGTAACCGTTGCGCCGCCGTCGCCGAGCTGGATCGCATCGCCGAACTGCGAGCCGCGGATATTCTCCACATTGGTCATGGTTTCGACATTGCCGTAACCGTCGTTGGCGACATTGCCAATCGCCGTGCCACCGAACTTCAGGTCGTCGAAATAGAAGGTGCCGGCGCCGCCCTGGGCACCACTGATGCCGTAGTTGAAGAAGACCACCGCCCGGTTGTAGGTATACCCCAGGTTGAGCGCAACACTCTCGGGGCTCGGGTTGGCAAAGTTGAATGTCAGGGTTTCCCAGGCGTTGGCCACCGTGGTGTAGGCCAGGGTGGAAACGGCGTGCGTTCCGTCCGCCGCGTCCTCGACTTTCAGCAGCACGGGGACGCCGACGGCCGGCGCAAAGACCCGCAAGGTCATGGCGGTTGAGACGGCGCTGAACGGCAGGGCCGGGATCGTGTAGTTCACCCCGTTCCCTGCCGTGGTTCCAGCCCAGTACAGGGCGTCGGGCGCCTTGACGACCCTTGCCACATGGCCGCCACCGCCGGCCGGGTCGAATACCACTGCCGAGTTCTCGGCCCCGCTGAAGCCAGCGAGGAGCGGTGTGGTGGGTTCCTCGAAGGTGATCACAGCTGTTCCGCCGGTTGGCGGCGCCAGGTTGACCACCACGCCGGCAGGCGCGCCCAGGTAAGACGCCGTGTCGCTGCCGGAGCCGCCGTCGAGGGCATCGACCCCGGCGCCGCCGATGAGGCTGTCGGCACCATCGCTGCCGGACAGGGAGTCATTGCCGGCGCCGCCATCGAGCGTGTCGTTGCCGCCTTGGCCCTTCAGGCTGTTGGCCAGGGCGTCGCCCGTGAGGTTGTCGGCAAGTGCCGAACCGGTGATGTTCTCGATGTTGACAAGGGTGTCGGTGTTGCCCCAGTTATCGGTTGCGCTTTGCGATGCCAGGCTTGCCGACACGCCCTGGGTTGCTGGGCCGGCCGTGTCGGCGGCGTCAGCGGTGTAGTCGGCCGTGTCCAGGCCACCGCCACCGAAGAGCGTGTCGTTGCCCGAACCGGTAAGGAACCGGTCATTGCCGTTGCCACCCGAGAGACTGTCCGCGCCGGCACGGCCGAAAACAAAGCCCCCGTTGTTGGAGAGCTGGATCACATCGTTGAATGCGGAGCCGTGCAGGTTCTCGATATTGACAATGGTCTCGACATTGCCGAATCCGTCATTGCTGACCCCACCGGTGGCTGCGCCCAGCAGCTTCAGGTCGTCGAAGTAGAAGGTGCCGCCACCACCCTGCGCGCCGGCAGTGCCGAAGTTGGGGAACACAACGACCCTGTCGTACGTATAACCCAGGTTCAACGCGGTGGTGCCGACGACCTGGTTGGCAAAATTGAAGGTCAGGGTCTGCCAGCCGTTGGCCAGCGTGGTGGTCGCTTCGGTCTCGACACTGCGCGCGCCGTTGGTCGAGTCCTCCACTTTCAGGCGAACCGGGATGCCGGCGGTCGGCGACCAGACACGCAGGCTGATGCTCGTGGCTGTTGCGCTGAATGGGATGGGCGAGATCGTGGTGTTCGGACCGGTGGACACGACGAAGCCAGCATAGAACTCTGCGCCGGCGCTCTTGACCACCCTGGCCACATGGCCGCCACTGCCTGCTGGATCAAGTACCACCGCCGCGTTTTCGGCCCCGCTGAAACCGGTGAGGACTGGTGTGGTGGTCTCCTCGAAGCTGATCAGGTTGGTCCCCGCGGTGATGCGCAGGTCGATGACCACGCCGCCGGCGGCATCTTCGAACACGGCTTCACCGCCACCGTCGCCACCGTCGATCGAATCCTTCCCGGCACCGCCCATCAGGAAGTCGAAGTCGGCACCACCCAGCAAGGTGTCGTTGCCGGCGGCGCCATACAGCGTGTCGTTGCCAGCCAGCCCGGATAGCACGTCATCCGCGCTGGTGCCCGCAAGGTTGTCGTTGCCAGCGGTTCCAGAGATGATGGCGGCGATTTGAACGCTTGAAGTTGCCGTGACGCTGAGCGCACCGCCTGGGCCCTGGGCGCCGCTATTACCGTCATTGAAGGTCCAGGCAATCTGGGCCGTGGTACCGGTGTTGACGGCGTTGCTGTACGCGATCTGCTGCAGTGCGGTGTTGACGCGGGCCTGGGTTGCGTTGGCACCGTTGAAACTGAGCTGCAAGGTGCCACCGTGGTTGGTGGTGACGGTTCCGATGTTGATGCCGCCGACCAACAGCGCGCCGCCCTCGGTCAATGTGCCCAAGGTTCCGGCTGGTTTGGCAACGAAGACATCATTCGCATTGGCGCCACCCTGGCGGGCCAGGTTGACTGAAGCCCCGCTGTATCCGCTGAGCGCCATCTCCGGATCACTGATGCCTGCCAGACTGTCGAGTACCACCGTGCCGCCGACGGGCAGGGTAGGGGCGCTCGCGAAGCTGCTGTCGGCTGAGCCATCGGCGTTGTAGCGGGCCAGCACAAAATTACTGCTGAATCCACCGGCCACGTAGATCTTGCCGGCAGCGTCGACGGTGATTGCGTTTGCTGCGCCCGGGGTACTTCCGTCCGCGACCATTCCACCGCTGCCAAACGCGCTATCCGGACTACCGTCGCCGTTGAAGCGTGCCACGCTGAACTTGCCGTTGACAGAGCCCGCGAGCAGCAGCTTCCCGTCGGCCTGGAGCGTCAGCCCGTTGCTGACGGAGTTCTGGGGCGCGATGGCACTGAACACTCGGCCATCACCGTCGAAGCTGGTGTCCAGGCTTCCGTCCGCGTTGTAGCGGGTAATGACGGCCCCCGATGCATTGGTCAGCGAATGCGTTGTTGAGGCGAGCACCACAATCTTGCCGTCGGCCTGCAATTGAGCCGACATCGCCTTGCCGTATATGTAGTCAATTCCGGCGGTGGTTGTGACCACGCCATCGCCGTCGAAGGTGGTGTCTACGCTGCCATTAGCATTCAGGAACACCAGCACATCTATAAGGTTGTTTTGCACCGAGTCCGAGTTGGCTCGGAGCACAACCAGGATCTTCCCAGTGGAAAGGGGCAGGACAATCGCGCCGGATTCGATCAGGAGGCCGGACGGGTTGGGATTGATGATCACCAAGCCCGCCGTTCCAAAGCTGGCGTCGGGGCTGCCGTCGACGTTGAAACGCATCACACCGGCGCCGTCGTAGACACCGTTGGCGTTGGCGTGGTCGCCAGTGACAATCAACTTGCCGTCAGTCTGGATCGCGGCGTTGTTCAGGTTGGAATAGCTGCCGACCTCCACAGTCTGCTTGCCGTCAGCGGAAAAGCTTGAGTCCAGATTGCCACTGGCATCGTAGCGCGCAATCGCCCAGCGACTCTCAGGCACGGAACCCGTTGCCACATAGCCGACGGCAATGGCGCGTCCGTCGGGCAACAGTACCGTCTGAAATATGGCATTGCCCTGGCCTTCGCTCACGAAGGCGGTGGTTGTCTTGCCGCCCGTGCCGTAGCTCGAATCCAGTGTGCCGTCGGCGTAGTAGCGCGCCGTCACATGTGAGTTGGTGCCACTGGCACCTTTCAAACCTGCAACCAGGACTTTTCCATCAGGCAAGACCACAACCGACCGCGCCGTGTCCGTTGCGCCAAAGTCAGCAGCCACACGCCCGACACCCAGCAAGCTACTGTCGTTGACGGAGATGACGCCAAC
>JANMKM010000635.1:0-5416 GCA_031372035.1 Rhodoferax sp.
GACGCAGGCACAGCGCGCGGTCGTGGAGGCCAAGCTGGGCTATGAGTCGATCGACCAGCAAGTCTTCTACAAACCGGGTGCGGCAGCCGGCAAAGTGCTCCTGCCCACGCTGGTGCAGGGTGTGGATTACCAGAACACCACTTTGGACTGGGGCTCCGTGGCCAAGCCGGCCGACAGCGCGGCCTTTGGCGCACTGACCCTGGCGCAGCATGACCGTGTGCTGCAACAAACCGGCTACAGCCGCTGGAACGGGCTGCTGTACTACAAGGCTGACGCAGACGCCGCCAAGAAATACATGCTCAGCTTTGAGCAGGGCGTGGGCAAGGACTATCTGAACGCAGACATCGTGTGGAGCGATGTGGAGGTGCCGGTGCTGAACCAGGCCATGGACCTGAGCGCCGTTGCCGTGACATCCGGCAAGGACTACACCGTCACCATCGGTGGCACCAACTACACCTACAAGGCCGTGGCCGCAGACACCGCGGTGTCGCATCTGGTTGCCGGGCTGGTCAAGGTCATACGCAACGGCGGCATCTACGGTGCCATTGCAGACAGCTCCAATGCCAACCAGATCAACATCAACGACGGCACCGGCACGCTCGCCATCAGCTTTGCCACGACGGCCAGTGGCACGGCCACTGTAAAAGCCATCGATATCCAGGCGGTGCCCTTTGCCGCAATGACCCCGGCGCAACAGTTCCGGGTCCTGGATCAGACAGGCTATGCCGCCTACACCACGCCGGTCTACTACAAGCTCCTTCCGTTGGCCGGCGAGGCCGCGTTCAAGATCAGCTTTGTCGAAGGTCTGGACTATCACAACGCCAGCGTTGGCGGCGCAGGTGATGCCACCCGCTGGATCGTGCAGGATGGCACGCACAAGTATGTTGTCTATGCCTACGACAAGAGCAAGGACGGCATCGACGAAATCCGCATTCAGGAGCCGCACGTGCTGCTCGGGCAGCGCGGCTACGGCTTCCTGCTGACCGGCACCATCACGACGCTGCAAGACGGTGCGGACTTCGAGGTGGGTGGCGCCAAGGACGCGATCATCCGGGGCAACATCAACCTGCTGGGTGCGAACTCCGACCTGGTGATCCAGTCGGACACCTGGACGTTCTGGGAGGGCGAGGCCGATGTCAGCGGCGACATCACGCTGCTGGGCGGGGTCAGGACCGATGGCACGAACACCCATGGCGCCAATGCCGCGGGCACCAGCCTGTACGTTCACGCCGCCTCCACGCTGAACACGGCCTCGGCTGGCAGCGTGATCCAGCTCGAAGGTGGCAGGGACGTCGAACTGCATGGGCGTGTCGTCGCCGGCGGCACCATTGGCGAGACCGGTGTGGCCTGGCAGCCAGACTCCGTCGTCAACGTCAAAGCCGGTGAACAGATCTACATCGACACCACGTTGGCGGCAGCCAAGTCGGTCACGCTGGCAACGACGGGTGCGCTCAGCGCCGACGACGAGGGCTATGCCGTTGTCATCACTACGGCCGGTGGCCTGAGCACAGCGGGCATCACGTCCGATGAATCGGGTGGCAGGGTCAGCGTCGATGTCGCAGGCGACATCACGATCGCCGGCGACATCCGCTCCGGCGGCGAAATCCAGCAAGTACTGAACAACAGCGGCAAGATCCTGTCCGAGACCATCACCTGGTCCAAGGAAGATTCCAGCGTCTACCTCAAGTCCGCCGGGCAGCTCTATCTGGCAGGCATCACGCAAAACGAAACCGGTGATGACGTCGAGATTGGCGCCACCATCCGCGCCAACCAGCGCATCGAACTGGTCGGCGGCATCAGCGCCGATCACATCGGGCTCAACATGCCCGGCGGCACGCGGGTTGCCACCGCCAACGAGGACGGCGAGATCGTCATCCGCTCTGCTCAGGATGCGCTGATCTACAGCCAGGTGGTGGCTGGCGGGGAAGTGCTGAACCACTATGACAGCACGGGCAGCTTCCTGGGCAGTACGCTGCGCACCTTCAATGGCGATTCGACCATCATCGTCAACGCCGATGGCCAGGTGCGCCTGGGGCGTGACCTGCTGGCTGGCAAGACGCTGGATGTGCGTGGCGGCAGCGGCACGGGCATACCCAGCGCTGCCGACCCATGGGCCGACGAGGGCATCGTGGTGGGTGGCAACGTGCATTTCCGCACCTGGCAGGAGAACAGCAGCATCACCCTGTCAGCTTCAGGCGACATGTCGGTGCTGGCACCTGCGTGGACCCAGGAGCTCACGGCAGACAACTTCGCCGAGTTTGCCGATGGCCATCTGAGCCAACCGGTGGAGTTCCAGCTGACGATAAACCTGGGCACCCATGTTGTCACCAAGAAGGTGCATGTGGTTGGCCCGCAAACCGGCGGGCTGGGCGCGCTGGTAGCGGCCGTGCAGGCTGCCATTGACACCACGCCGTTTGAAGTCATCAGCTCGCCCACTGGCGTGCCTGCCATTGGCGACCCGCAGACCATCACCGGTGACGAGCCCACGCAAGCCAAGCCCAACCCGTACCAGTTCAAGGTGCGGCTGAGCGACGGCAAGCTGCTGTTCACCAGCAATTTCGAATTTGGCCTGGCCAAGATCGCGGTGGGTGAAGGGCGCGCCGAACTGTTGGGCCTGACCCAGATCAGGTCTGCCGCCCCCAGCAACGGCCGCACGACCTCGGAGCGTGGCTACGCCATCGATGCGGGTCAATTCGGCTCGGTCGTGAACATCGGCAAGGCTTCATTGCCGGGTGGAACCATTACGGTCTCCGGCTGGATTCGCGGCCACGACGCCATCAACCTGTACAGCGGCACCGGTGCCAGTGGGTCGCAGAGTGTGGAGCTGACGGAAACCGGTGTGCTGGAAACACTGTCCGGCGGCATGGTGCTCAACCCTGCAGGCGCTGCCGTGATTGCCGGTGATCTGATTGCCCGCGGCAACTCCGCCGACATCGTCATCAACTCGCGCAACACCTTGCTGCTCAAGGGTGACCTGACTGCGCAGCGCGACATCATCATCAAGTCCGGCACCACGGAGCTTGCAGGCGAAGTGAGCGTCACCACCTATGGCACCAGCCACTTCACGTCGCTGGATCCGGGGGGACGTATCCTGATCACCGGCTTGAACGACGTGGTGATCAACAGCACCATTGGCCTGGGCAACCCGAACCTGGCGCTGCTGCAGATCGGCTCGACCAAGGGCACACTGACGGTCGCACGTGAATCCGGCTGGCTGGAGACCGGTGCCTACCTGGTCCTGAGCGGCAAGGACATTGACATGGCCGGGGTGGTCAAAAGCAATATTGCCACGCCCCAGACCTACGACAACGAGGTCACCTTCAACGCCACCGGCGATGTGCGGCTGCACGGCGACCTGACATTGGCCGGCTCGATGCTGATCAAGGCTGGTGACGACATCGAGATCTACAACACCCGGCTGCAGGCGCAGACCAGCGGCCAGCACCTGACTCTGGCGGCGGGCGACTCCATCTCCATTGGCAGTGTCGGCGCCAACAGCGGCGGCGTGATCCTGGAAGCTGACTCGCTGATGGAGATCACGGCCGGTGGCAAGGTGACCATTGCGCGCGATGCCAAGCTCTATTCCGAAGCCGACGACAGCCGGATCGTGATCCACAGCCAGTCCCTGGCCGTGTACGGCAGCATCCTGGCCGGGACCGACTACTACAGCGTCGCCACGGTCAATGACGCTGATAGCGCCGATGTGACTTTCCTGCGCACCATTGACCTCAACGACGGACCTGCCATCGCGGGCGGCGTCTACAGCGTCAAGGTCGGCGCCGACGTGTTCACCTATACCGCGTTGGCCGGCAACACCATTGCCGACATTGCCGCAGCCTTGGCGTTGCAGATTGACGCTGCAACCGCCTATGTTGCCAGCGCCAGCAGCGGCGTGATCCGAATCACTGCAGGCGCCGGCGCCGCCGGCATTGTTGTGACGCAGGCCTCGCCTGTCGCCGTCGTCAGTCCGGCCGATCTGCTGAATTCCCATGCGGCTCGCACGCTGGACCTCAGCGCCGTATCGGTGTTGACCGGCGGCACTTACACCGTGGCCATTGGTGCCGAACGCTTCAGCCATGTGGCGGTTGCCGGCGACACCATCGCCATCATCGTCAAGCATCTGGCCCAGCTGATCGATGCGTCGGTCAACTTTGCCGCCACTGCCACTGCATCGCTTTTGAATATTGGCGACGGCGCCGGTACGATGGTGGTTGCCGCTTCCCTGCTCACGGGCGCAGGCGGCAGTGACAAGTGGGGCGGACGGCGTGCCCAGGTCGATATCAATGTGGTGCGCGATGTGGTCATTGGCGATGCCACCCTGGGCGGCAATGTGGTGGCCAGCGGTGTCGTTTCGGTCACGGCGGGCGCCAATGCCACTGGCACAGGCATTTCCCAGACGGCCCGCAGCCTGATCAAGTCGGACGCCACCGGCGGCGGCCAGTGGACCGTGGTCAACCCGGCCGACGCCGGGCGGGTGGACCTGCGAGCCGACGGCAACCTGCGTCTGTTTGGCGCCGTCACCGGTGTAGGTACTGGCTCCTCGATCAATGTGCGTTCGCTGGCACAGGTGGTCGTCGACGGCCTGATCACCGCCCCGGCCGAGGTGAACATCACCGGTGGCACCGGTGAGAACGGCCGCGCCGGCCTGCACGAGATCGGCGTCTACATCAATACCCTGGAGCTCGACAACAACAACAACTATGTCTCCGGGGGAACCCTCGATACCGGGGCCGGCGGCACGATCACCGTCACAGCGACCGGCGACGTGAAGATTGAAGGCGTTATCGGCCAGTACGAGCTGGGCTCGGCGAAGGTCGGGCTGCTCGACATCAGCTCCAGCGGTGGCGACATCTGGTTGCTGCGCAATATCGACGGACGCGACCACGTCAGCATCACCGGCGGCGAGATCAACATCCTGTCGGGCAGCTATGTCTACGCCACCGGCGCGAATTCCGATGTCTTCATGCAGGCGCGCAGCAAATTGTTCGCATCTGGAGCCACTACCAACCCGCCCCTGAACCAGGCCATCGTGAAGGCGGACCAGTTGGTGCACATGGCGGCTCCAGTCATTGACATTCGCGGCCAGGTCGAGGCCGGCCTGGTTGCCGTCAACCCGGCAGACGCTGCCGATGTGGACCTGGACCGCAGCATTGACCTGAGCGCCTTGAATGTTGTCAGCGGCAAGGTGTACAGCATTGCAATCGGCGCCAACCTGTTCAGCTACACCGCGGTCCTGAACGACACGCCGCATCTGGTGGCCCTGGCCCTGACTGCAGCCATCAATGGCAACGCCAGCTATGTGGCTGCGGTGGATCCGGTGAATTCGGCAAGGGTCAATATCACCAGTGGTGCCGGCACGGCGCCCATCACGGTCACACTCGATGGCAATGCCGCGCTGGTGGCTGCCAGCGCACCG
>JANMKM010000432.1:0-5633 GCA_031372035.1 Rhodoferax sp.
CAAGAAGACCTGGGCCGAACACTGGAAGTTGCACAACGCTCTGGTGCTGTTCAATCCGGCACCGGTGACTTGAGGCTGGAATTTGCTACTGATTCAGTAGCTATCCGCGCTTGCTCTATGCGGGCTTTCGCCGGAAGCACACTCTTGGCGCGGCGTCGGGGCAGCTCTGCCCGGGCCTAGTCGTGGTTGCCCAGCGCCTGCATGATGCGCGCCAAGTCCTCGTCCGACACCTGGACGACCCTGCGCATGGGGTTCTTGCTGGTTTCAATGATCTTGACCTGGACCGACAGTTCGTCGATCGGCTCACAAACGCATGGCGTTGTCAGGTTGCCATCTGACGCTTGCGGCTCCGCCCTCTTGCCTGCCCCAGGCTTCTTTGAACCGGACTTTTTGGGGCTTGTCTTTTTCGCGCTGGCGCTCTTGGCGCCGGGCTTTTTTGCGATGGGCTTCTTGCTGGTGGCCATTTCACTCTCCTGGTGGCAAAGAATTCATGATACTGCCGGACGCAGTGGCGGTGCAACCTTCAAGCGAACACATCGCCCTCGGTGTGCTGGTGCTTGAGCAGGTAGGCGACCACGCGTTCAGTGACGCGCGGTTGCTCCACGGTCTCGTGGTGCGTGAACAGCGGGTAAGGGTTGAGTTCGAAGGCGTAGATCCGCCCTTCGGGTGTCTGGCGCAGGTCGATCCCGCCCATGACCAGGCCCTGCTCATGGGTGAAGCGGATGCAGCGCTCAACGACTTCGGGCGCCAGCGCAGATTCGGCGGCCAGTCTCGCGTCCTGCCCGTCCTGAACGCATCGTGTCACCACAGCCGAAGCATCCACCACCGTTACGCGAATATCCTCGCCGGGAATGAATTCCTGAAATTGCGTCGGGCAGCGCTTGAGCCATGACAAGCGCTCCAGGTGCTGCAGTTGCAATGCCTGGGGATCCGTCTTCACGCTGCTGATGCCCTTGAAAATGACCCGGGCGCCATGTTCACGTGCGAAGTGTCGTGCTGCCTGCGGCAGGTTGGTCACCAGAGTACTTGGAACCAGAAAGCCCGCTGCCGCCAGTTGCCGCAACTGGTAGGGCTTGCTGTAGTTGGCGCCGGCGCATGCCGGACGGTTGACCACCTGGCATGGCGTTGCAAGCAGCAGCTCATCGAGTTGCTGCTGCAACGCCTCCAGGTCCTTGCGGTCTGACCGCGCCGGCGCCCGCACAGCGTGGCGTACAAAGATGGCGCCGACCCTGCGCCGCCCGGTGCAATCTCCGCCCCGGATGTGCCAATGGGAGCCGCCGCCATCAGCCTCCATCTCGACCCGGTAGGCAGGGGCCGAGCTTTCATTGACGCTGACAAATCTGACACCGATCCGGGCCAGCGCTGCGCTGACCCGCGAGACCACCGGGTCGGCCCGGTCACCAATGACCAGGATCATGCAAGTGCACCGGCGACCAGCCGGCCCATGTGTTTCAGCAGCGCTCTTGGCGCGTGTGCCAAAGAGGGTACGGGGTCGAGGTGCGCCACCGCGAAGCCGTGTTCAGGCAACAGGTCAACACGCGCCAGGCCGATCCCGGTCGCACGCTGCCAGCGGGCGAGTTGTGGCGCACTTGCCGACACGTGATCCTTCAGTGCAGCCAGCGTCGGACTGGTTGTCAGCAGGTCCGATCCAACGAAGTACAGGCTGCACACCTTTGCATCGGCGCTTGCTGCCATGCCGCCGCTCATGCTCATCCGGTGTGGCAACGCCAACTGGCGGGCAAAGCTGCGGGCCAGATCGGCTGCGTACAGCCTGTCGTTGATCCACCAGTCAGGTGGCAACCGGTTCAGCACCGGGCAAGGCATTGCCGCCACGATTGCGCACCATGCGGCTTGCAGTTCGTGTCGCACGAAGGCACGCTGCCGTGCTCCCAGGCTTGCTGGCGGCCGCCAGCGCTGGGTGGGAAGGAACAACACACCGTTTAGCTGTTCCAGCGCTACGGGTTCGCCCGCCAGCACCAGTGTGCCCGCCGCCTGTGTCCCGTTCAGGGTCAAGGCCAGGCCGCCGGTGGAAAACAGTTCGCGACTGCTGTACCGGATGGCGCCGGAAACCATCCCGCCAACGTACCGGGCCAACCGGTCGCCAGCTTCCGCGATGACCAGGGTGGCGGGCATCAGCTGGCGGCGATCCCGGCCTTGGCCAGTCCCCGGTTCAAGTGCTCCTCGATCTGGCGCAGGTACTGGGGCACGTCGGAATAGCGCATGGCGGCGATGCGCGCGATCGAGATGTTCGGATACTGCTGCAGCAGCGCCGCCTTCTCGCGCTTCATGTTGTCATCCTCGCCCAGCAGCGCGTAGGCTGCTGCGAGGTAGGCGTGGGCCAGCCAGAGTTCCTCACGCGAGACAGATTTCTCGCAGCTGGTGACTGCTTCACGGTACTGGCCGAGCGCCATCTGGGCGCGGCAACGCTGCAACAAGGCATAGCCGAATCGCTGATCGGCCAGAGCCAGGGCCTTGTCGACAAGCGCCAGCGCTTCGGCCGGGCGACCCAGCAGGATCATCAGGTGGGCCCTGTGGCCAAAGCCCAGGGCGCGGCCCGGGTCCAGCGCCAACGCCTTGTCGCTGGCTTCCAGGGCGGCGTCCCAACGCCATTGCCGGGCCAGGGTTTCGGCGCGGAACTGCCATCCCGGCGCGCTTGCCGAGTCGTTGCCGAGAATGCGCTTGGACAGTTCGTCCAGGCGCTGCACGATACTGGCGCGGTCCACGGCGGGGTCAAGGTCGAGCTCGGTCAACAGGGTGTAGCCGATGCTGATCATGGCGGGCACGAAGTTGGGATCGACCTTCAGTGCCTTCTCATAGTATTCGCGCGCCGCCCGGTCCGAGGCCAGGGTCACAAACCGCGGGTCGGTGGCCTGGTCGCCGAAGATCTTGAATTCCATGGGCGTGCTCGGTTTCGCCCCCGAGCTGAGCAGCCGTTTTGCTTCCGCTTCATACACCGCGTCGCGCAACAGGACGACCAGACGCAACGCCAGTTCCGATTCCGTGGCCGGCGTTACACCCGAATCAACGTAGGCGTTCCACGCGGTGACGCCCCTGGCCGCGTCGATCAACTGGGCGTCGAGGCCCAGCTTGCCGTTGCGCTGCTCGATCCGGCCGAACACCAGGTAGCGGACATTGAACTGGCGTCCGATGGCGCCCACGTTTTGTGCGGCCACGGGCACCTGGCTCGCAACATTGGGTGCCGTGACCTGGAGCCAGGTTGTCGCCGCCAGTCCGCGCGTCACCTCGCGTGTGACGGCGTCTGCAGCCGGTTGCTCGACGCTGTGGTTCTTGGCGCTGAAGGGAACGACAACCACGGACATGGGCGGCGGATCCACCGTATTGCGATCGCTGACGGCCACAACGCCGAATCCGGCAGCAACCATCACAGCGACCATGCCCACAACGTAGAAGGGCCAGCGCGCCGTCGCCCCATTCAAGTACGCTGGCCACAGCAGACCGAATCTGCCTCTGCGTCGGACGCTGCCTTGCAGCATCTGGAATGCGCGTATGGGCCGCCCGATGTTCTTCAGGCGAAGCTCACCCAGATCGGTGATGGTGGCGTCGAAGTCTTCATGCAGCTGCTCGCGCACGGACCCACTGATGCAGATGCCGCCCGGCGCCGCAATGTTCTCCAGCCGCGCCGCAATGTTGACGCCGTCACCCACGATCCGGTCGCCGTCGACGATGATGTCTCCTATGTTCACCCCGATGCGGAGTTCAAAGCGCTGTTCCGGATCACGGTCCGCATTCTGCAACGCCATCTGGCGCTGGATCTCGACCGCGCACCGGACCGCGTCGGTGGAACTTTGGAACTCGACCAGCAAGCCGTCACCTGCGCGGTCGACCACTCTGCCGCCACAGGCGCTGACGATGGGGGGCACAATGCTGCCGAAAATCTGGTTCACCCGCGCGTGCGTGCCGGCCTCGTCGCGTGCCATCAGCCGCGAATAGCCAGCCACATCCATGAATGCGATGGCGCGCAGCTTGCGGGTGACTGCTGTTGCTGTCATCTTCAGGGAACGACGGGCCGACGCTGCATGATGGGCGCAAGTCTATTCCAGGCTGTGGGCGCCGCGGCATTCACCGGCCCCGTATCCACGGTTCAGCGCAGGCGCTGCGGCGACGTTGCCGCCGGCGCGACGCCGTGCTGCCTCAGCTCCGGCGGCAGCTCCGCATGCAGCAGCAGGCTTTGCGCCAGGTGCGATGCGCCGGCCGCGCTCTGGATGCCGTACCCACCCTGTCCGGCCAGCCAGAAGAAGCCGGGCACCACGTCGTCCCAGCCAATAACCAGTTCGCCATCCGCAACGAAGGAGCGCAATCCGGCCCAGGTGCTGCGCGGACGCGCAATGGTCAGCGTGGTCACGGCCTCGATATTGGCAATACCGGTGGCAATATCCAGTTGCTCGGGCTGCACATCGTGCGGCGTGGTCGGGTCGGCATTGGCGGGCGAGCCCAGCAGCTGGCCGGCGTCGGGCTTGAAGTACCAGCCCTCATCCACGCCGGCCACCACCGGCCAGTGCCGGGAATCGTGCTCGGCCGGTGCCGCAAAGGTGAAGGCGCTGCGTCGCCGCGGCTCCAGCCCGATGGGACCGGCTGCAAACAGGCGCGCTACCTGGTCGCACCAGGCGCCGGCGGCGTTGACCACGCTGCGCGCCCGCAGGCGGCTGCCGTCAGCCAGCATCAGCTGCCAGATGCCGGCTTCCAGTGCGGCTGCGCGGACTTCGGCGCCGCAGCGCAGCGTCCCGCCGCGCTGGCGCAGGCCGCGGCTGAAGCCCTGGAGCAGGGCGTTGACGTCGATGTCCATGGCGTCCGGGTCCAGCAGCGCGGCATGCACCCGTTCGGGCCGCAGGCAGGGCACCAGGCGCAGAGCGGCGGCGCGGTCCAGCCGCTGCAGGCCGGGGCACAGGGGTGCGAGTTCCTCCCACATATCCAGCAGTATTTGTTCCTGCCCCGGCTGTGCCAGGTACAGCGCGCCCCGCGGCGTCACCAGTGGCAGTTCGCTGAAGCCGGCAGGCGGCTGCAGATAGAAGGCACGGCTGGCCCGGGTCAGGGCGCGGACCGCCGGCGGGCCATAGCTTTGCATGAACATCGCGGCCGAACGACCGGTGCTGTGCATGCCCGGTTGTGGCTCGCGTTCCAGTACCACCACGCTGCGGTGTTGTACCAGGCGCCAGGCCAGGGACATGCCAGCAATGCCAGCGCCAATCACGCAAAAGTCATGCAGCAGGGGTTCGGTCATGGTACCTACTATCTTTGCATGCCGACAGCCAAACCGCCAGCCGCGGGCCTGTTTGCGGATGATGCCGGTGCCCTGCGTTGCGCCTGGTGCCAGGCCACGCCGCTGTACCGGAACTACCACGACCAGGAATGGGGCTTTCCCGTGGCGGATGACCGGCGCCTGTTCGAGAAGCTGTGCCTGGAGGGATTTCAGTCGGGCTTGAGCTGGCTCACCATCCTGAACAAGCGCGAGGCCTTTCGTGCCGCCTTTGCCAATTTTGACGCCGAGCAGGTGGCACGCTTTGACGGACGTGATGTACAGCGCCTGCTGGCCGACGCTGGAATCGTTCGGCACCGCGGCAAGATCGCCTCCACCATCAACAACGCCCGGCGTGTGCTGGAACTGCGGCGCGAGT
>JANMKM010000689.1:0-1919 GCA_031372035.1 Rhodoferax sp.
CCGGGGCGCTGCTGGTGGGCTCAGGCGTGGCATGCGCCCTGGCGGCAGCGCTGGGTCGTCCGGTGCTGGGGGTACACCATCTGGAGGGCCATTTGCTCTCGCCCTTTCTCAGTGCCGATCCGCCGCAGTTTCCGTTCGTGGCACTGCTGGTGTCCGGCGGCCACACCCAACTGATGCGGGTGGACCGGGTCGGGCAGTACCAGCTGCTGGGCGAGACCATTGACGACGCTGCTGGTGAAGCCTTTGACAAGTCGGCCAAGTTGCTCGGTCTGGGCTATCCCGGCGGTCCGGCGCTGGCGCAGTTGGCACTGCAAGGCGATGCCCGGGCCTACAAGCTGCCGCGGCCGCTGCTGCACAGTGGCAACCTGGACTTTTCCTTCGCCGGCCTGAAGACCGCGGTGATGGTGCTCACCCGCAAACTGCAGGCCGCCGCGGGCGCCCCGTTTGACGCCAGGCAGCCACCCGGTGTCGGCCTGACCCAGCAGCAGCGCGCCGACGTAGCCGCCGGCACCGAGGCGGCGATCGTCGAGTTGCTGGTGAAGAAGTCCATGGCCGCGCTTCAGACCACGGGCTTGCGCCGGATCGTGGTCGCTGGCGGGGTGAGTGCGAACCGCTCGCTGCGGGCCCAGCTTGACGCCGCCAGTGCTGCCAAGGGCTGCAGGGTGCATTACCCGGAGCTGCAGCTATGCACTGACAACGGCGCCATGATTGCCCTGGCTGCGGCGATGCGGCTGCAGGCAGGCGCAGCCCAGGGCAGCATGGACTACCGTTTCGATGTGCGGCCGCGCTGGCCTCTGGACACCATGGCCCAGCCGGTGTGAGTCTTCAGCCTGCCGGTAGGGTGCGCGCCGGCGGCAAAAAAAGCGCCAGGTCCCCCGACCTGGCGCCTGGCAAGGCACGAATGCCTGCAATCAGTTGATCGCCAGCTTGGCCACGTTGCTGACTGGAACCTTCTTTGTCAGCTTGACGGTGAGCACACCGTTTTCCAGCCTGGCTTCGCTGCTGCCGGCGTCAATGTCCAGCGGCAGCTCGTAGGCGCTGCGGTACTGGCGCGGCGCGCCTTCCAGCGTTTCGATGCGCACCACATTGCCTTCAATGCCGATGCTCAACTGTTCCTTGGCGATGCCCGGTACATCGAATGACAGGGTGTAGGACTTCTCATCCTGCTCGAAGCTGCCGGTACTGCGGCGCGGCGCCAGCAGGGCGTCGTCGAGCCAGCGCTCCAGCGAACGGCCGGTGGCAGCGGGATATGCATGGCGGCGCAGGGATGCTGGGCTGGTGGTGGCAAAAAACATGGGGTGACTCCTTGTACACTGCGCGGCTTTCACAACGAGCGCCGCATGCCTCACATCTGTGTTCGGCATGCCTGCTTTCAAGGGAGCAACCTGCATGTTTATTGTTTGGCGCGCGGCCTTGAATTGGCTGCTGTTGGCGCTATGTGTCTCGGCCCTGCCATTGCCGCACTGACCAGGCAGTTGTTGGCTAACCCCTGTCCGATGCAGCGTCCGCTATCCTGATCACCCATCACCCATCACCCAACACCCAACACCCTGGAGTCCGCATGCGTGCCGCCATTGAGAACCTGGAAGAGTCGAAGATCCGCGAAGTCGCCAACGCCGGCATGGGGCGCGACGACGTGCTGGCCTTCTGGTTTGGCGAGAGTGACGAGGTCACTCCCGAGTTCATCCGGGCCGCAGCCATCGCTTCGCTGCAGCGCGGTGAAACCTTCTACTCCCACAACCTGGGCCTGCCCGAGCTGCGCAATGCACTCGCCACTTACATGTCGGCCCTGCACGGGCCGATTGCCAGCGAGCGCATCGCCGTGACATCCGGAGGGGTGAACGCGCTGATGCTGGCGGTGCAGGCACTGGTGGACGCCGGAGACCATGTGGTGGCCGTGACTCCGGTGTGGCCGAACC
>JANMKM010000694.1:0-4829 GCA_031372035.1 Rhodoferax sp.
GCGGGGCGCTCGGCGCAGCGGCGTAAAGGCGGAGGAGGAGGACGCAGGACGACGACGGGGGACAGCCGCGGAGCTGAGCGCCCCGTTGGCCTGATCCCGGAGTTTCCGCCGTGGAAACGGGTCCGCCGTCGGCCTGATCCCGAAGTAGTAGCTGCGGAGCCGAGCGCCCGGCCGTCCTCAAACTGCCGAGATGGCGGCGAGTTCGCGCTCGCCGTTCAGGCGGGTTGAACCGTGAACTTGACACCCAGTGCACGCACGACTTTCATAACCGTTTCGAAGCGCGGCTTGGCGCCTGGCGCGAGAGCCTTGTACAGACTTTCCCGACCCAAGCCTGCGTCCTTGGCCACCTGCGCCATGCCCTTGGCCCGCGCGACATCGCTCAAAGCGAGGAGCAGCAAGTCTGGGTCATTGGCTTCGAGCACGGCAGTCATGTACTCGGCGATTGCCTCGTCGCCGTCAAGGTATCGCGCCGCATCGAAGGCCAGGAGTTTCAGAGGTGTTTTGGCTTTGGTCATAGGTCGTCTCCAAGTTCAGACGCCAGCTTCAGGGCATGGCGGATATCGCGCTTCTGGGTGGACTTGCTGCCTGCGTTCAGCAAGACAACGATCACTCTGCCGCGGCGTACAAAGTAAAGCCGGTACCCTGGACCATAGTGCACCCTCATCTCAGACACTTCGCCTTCGACGGGCTGCCAGTCCCCGAGACTTCCCGCTTCTGCTTGCCGCAGTCGGGCCGCGATACGGATCTGGGCGTGTTTGTCCTTCAGGTTGTCGAGCCACGCGACGAACTCTTCGGTCTGGCGGACGGCGAACATGCCATGACTGTAGCCATATGGATACATTGCGTCAAGGGTCGGAACCCCGGCAGCCTGATCCCGCCAGCAGGCGGCCAGCCTGTCATCATGTGCGAACCGATGAAGGGAAGAGACTTCCATGAACCACGAAACCCGCACCAAACTCCTGACCGTGAGCTGCGCCACGCTCTGCACCGCGCTGTTCAAGCGCGGCTTGCGGAATCAATTCATCCAGGAGGTGCACCCGCTCAACCCGGACCTGCCGAACATGGTGGGTGAGGCCTTCACGCTGCGCTACATACCGGCACGGGAAGACCTGAACCCGATCACGGTGTTCCAGGACCGCAACCATCCGCAGCGGCAGGCGGTGGAGCAGTGCCCGGTGGGCAGCGTGCTGGTGTTCGACAGCCGCAAGAACGCGCGTGCGGCTTCGGCCGGCTCGATCCTGATCACGCGGCTGATGGTGCGCGGTGCTGCGGGCGTGGTGACCGACGGCGGCTTTCGCGATTCGCCCGAGATCGCCGCCATGCCCTTTCCCGCCTACCACCAGCGGCCCTCCGCACCCACCAACCTGACGCTGCACCAGGCGCTGGACATCAATGTGCCGATCGGCTGCGGCGACGTGGCGGTGTTCCCCGGCGACGTGATGGTGGGCGACAAGGAAGGCGTGGTCGTGATACCGGCGGACATTGCCGACGAGATTGCGGCCGAGGCGGTGGAGATGACGGCCTTTGAGGACTTCGTTACCGAAGAGGTGCAGGGGGGCCGCTCGATCCTCGGGCTGTATCCGCCGACCGAGCCGCAGGCCCGGGACGACTTCGCCGCCTGGCGCAAGCTCAAAGGCTGATAGCCATCGAAGTGCGCGCCTATGATGGCCCGCATGAATGAACGCATCAACGAGATCCTGGTTCAGATGGCGGCGCTGGAGGCGGACCTGCGTACTGCCGTGCACGAGCAGGAGAGCCGCATGTTCTTCCAGATCAAGGGCAAGCGGATCGAGTTCGAGCGCTCGGTGCGGGACGCGCACCGCAAGCTCAAGACCAGCCTGTTCCGTTGGCTGGTGACCAACCGGCCACAGAACCTGATCACCGGCCCGCTGATCTACGGCATGGTGCTGCCACTGTTGCTGCTGGACTTGTGCGTCAGCTTCTACCAGTGGGTTTGTTTCCCCATCTACGGCATCGCCAAAGTGCAGCGCAGCGATTACCTGGTGTTTGACCGCCGGCATCTGGGCTATCTCAACTTGATCGAGAAATTCCACTGCACCTACTGCGAATACGGCAACGGGCTGATGGGCTACATGGCCGAAATCCTGGCGCGCACCGAGGAGTATTTCTGCCCGATCAAGCATGCCCACAAGATCCTGGGGACGCACAAGCGCTACAATCGCTTCCTGGACTACGGTGACGCCGCCGATTACGAAGCCCGGCTGGAGGCCTACCGCGTGGCGCTGGGCAAGGAATCGTGATCCGGATGGTTTTCTGGAGCCTGGCTTGCGACGGGTTTCACTGATCGCAGCACTGGCTCTGCTGGGCACGGACGGCGCCGGGGCCGGCAGGCCCCTGTCCACGGACGACGCTGCCACCGCTGACGCCGGCACCTGTCAGCTGGAGACCTGGCTCGACCGCGGCCGCGACGACCGGGCACTGGTATTCGCGCCGGCTTGCGGTCTGGCGCGTGGACTGGAGTTGGGCGCGGAGTTTGCCCCGTTACATCCTCAGGACGTTCTGCGTACCACTGCCGGCCTGGGGCTCAAGTGGGCGCCACCGGGCTGGCGTATCGACGCATCTCTGGGTGCGCTGAATTTCGGTCTCAAGCTCGCGGGCAACTTTGAGCAGCCGGCAGGCGCAGCCTGGCGTCATGGGCAGACGACCTTCCTGGCTCTGGCAAGCTGGCAACCGGCGGGCCCATGGGCCGTGCATGCCAACCTGGGCAACATCCGGGAGCACACCATTGGCAGCCGCGCCACATTGCTGAATCTGGCGCTGGCCTGGACACCGGATGCGCGCAGCCAGCTGTTTGCCGAAGTCCAGTCCAATGACCAGCGCGCCGTGTTTGGCGGTGCGGTCCGCAGCGCTGGTGGTCGCTGGTGGCTGCTCAAGGACCGGTTCGGCCTGGACCTGACGGTCAGCCACGAGGCCGGTGCCGACAAGGGCGTGCGCTGGAGCCTGGGGTTCGGCTGGTACGGGTTGGGTTTGTAGGCGCGCGGCGTCGCGGTCAGGGTCGTTCTGAGGGCGGCTGGCGCAGTGCCTGGGCCTGCGCCTTGCCGCGGTCGAACTCTGCGCGCAGCGCCTGCAGCGCCGCTGGCGTCAGCCGTTCCACCTTGCAGTAGTCCAGCTTCCAGTCGCTGTTGTCGCTCCAGCGCAAGGGCGACTGCATGGTGCTGCGCGGCGCGCTGGCCGATTCCAGCAGCTGCAGCGCCAGCTCCAAGGTCTGGTCTTGCGAGGGCCGGTCGTGCGGGCGCCCGGCCGCATTGCCCAGCGGAAAGTCAGAAAACAGCAGCCGCGGCACACCCACTTGCTCCACGATGTCGCGGGCGCAGCCCAGGACCACGGTGCTGATGCCGCTGGTCTCCAGCAGCCGGGCGATCAGCGCCAGGCTCTGGTGGCAGACCGGGCAGTTGGGCACCAGCACGGCGCAATCGGCGCCGTCTTCCAGGCAACGCCTGACGATCTCCGGGCCGTCCACCTCCAGCGTGGTGCGCTGGCTGCGGTTGGTGGGTGCGCCATGCAAACGTGCCGCCAGGGCAGCGGTGCGGCCGGCGGCTGCGGCACGGCGCAAGGCTGGCAAAGGTAGCCAGGTGCCGGGGTCGGCGGCGCTGCTGTGCTGGCGGTCGATGGCCACATGGGCGATGCGCAGGTCGTGGTCCTGGTCCGCTTGCAGCGAGTACACGCTGTAGAACTTGGCCTGGGCGTTGTAGGGCGCGCCCGGCCCCTGGTCACCCTTGTCGCTCTGGTATGGCGCTGCTGTCGTGACCAATGCAATGCGGCATTGGGCCAGCGGCTTGCGCAGCAGCTGAAACGGTACCTCGGCAAAGTGCGCCCACTGGTAGGGCGCGCCGTAGCCCAGCGCCTGGTAGTAGCTGCGGGTGCGCTCCAGGTAAGGGATCGGGGCCGTGTCCATGCCCCAGTGTATAGGCAAACAGGCCCACAGGCCGCCAAATGACGGCACGGAGTGCTCCTGATTTGCTAGCTTGTCGAGGGCGTCGGCGTCGTTGGTGGCTTGCTGGCCGACAGCAGCGCATAGCCCAGCCCGGCAGCACGGCAGTGTGGGATCAGCCGTGCAGTGAGTGCTGGCCGCAGCCATGCGGTGCTCCACGCGTCCCGCCCCAGTTCGCGGGTCTGGCGTTGCACAAAGCTCGCAAAGCCGCCCAGTACCGCGTCATCGAGTCGCTGCGCGCGCACGTCGGCGAAACCGGCTTCCTGCAGCCTGCTGACCTGGGCGTCCAGCGGGATCAGCTCCTGTGGCGGCACGCCGCAAAGCCGGGCGGCGGCGCTCAGGAAGCGGCTGGGCTGCGCACGCTCCAGCACCAGGTCGGTGAAAGCGATCCGGCCACCCGGTCGCAGGAGCGCCAGCGCTGCGCGCAGGAACGCCGCACGCGGCGCGAAGTGGTAGGCAGCGTCGACGCACAGCAGCACGTCGAATGGATCGGCCGCGCCGCCAATCGGCGATGCCAGCGCCAGCCCCGGCGCACCCTGTTCCAGCACCGTGATGCAGGATGCTGCGGCACTGCACAGCGCCTGCTGGTGGGCCAGGGCTGCCTGGTTGGGGTCGATCTCGGTACCCACCACCCGGCCTGCAGCAAAGTATTCGGCCCAGAGCCGCAGTTCGTCGCCGGCGCCACAGGCCACGCTGAGCACATGCGCCCCCGGCTGCAGGCCGGCAGCGCCTGCCACCGCTGCCGCCAGGGCCGTGCAGGCCGCGGCATAATCCGCCGCACCAGGCCACAGGCCCAGGTTGCCCCAGCCGCCTTGCGTGCCGTAGCGGTGCAGCAAGGCGCGTTCGGACGCTACTGGCCGGTCGGTCACCACCAGCC
>JANMKM010000726.1:0-7350 GCA_031372035.1 Rhodoferax sp.
TCATCAATTGCGATCTGGAAGCGCTTCGTGGCAAGGTCGTAGTTCTTTGCGAACGCGGCTTTAAACGTATCGAGTTCGGTTTCGAAGTTTGTGATGTCGATGTTCTGTGCCCTAACAAGGGCAAGCTCCGACTTGTACTTGAGCGAGTTCATCGCTGCATTTCGCAGCAGCGTGATGATTGGAAGAAAGAATTGCGGCCGGACGATGTACATCTTCGGGTAGCGGTGAAACACGTCGATGATCCCAGAGTTATAGAGCTCGCTATCGGGTTCAAGCAGGGAAACCAGCACCGCGTACTCGCACCCTTTCTCGCTGCGGTCCTTGTCCAGCTCTTTCAGGAAGTCCTCGTTCCTGTTCTTCGTTGCGGTACGGTCGCTCTCGTTCTTCATTTCGAACATGATCGAGACGATCTCGGTGCCGGCCTCATCCAGGTCGCGAAAGATGTAGTCGCCCTTGCTGCCGGTCCGCGCGTCGTTGTCCTTCTCGAAATAGGCTTTCGGAAAGGCCGTGGCTCGAATGCGGTTGAACTCGGTTTCGCAGTGCTGCTCCAGGGTTTCACCCACCATCTTGGTCGACAGGCGCGCCTTCAGGTCCCGCAGACGCTCGATAGCATCGTCGCGATCCTTGATCTGCGTTTCGTACTTCTCCTTGAGCGACTGCTCCGCCAGCTGCTTTTCAAGCTCCGCGCGCTCCAGGCCGCTTTGCAGCTTGTCACGCTCTTTCTCCACCACCCCCACCGCCTCATTGATCGCGAGCTTCTGCGCAACCTCGATGGCGTCCAGCTTCGCCTTCAGGCCCTGGATCTCCACGTTCTTTGCCGCAGCGGCCTTCTGCAGTTCGTTCAGGGTCCTGGCCTCAGCCAGATCGGTCGCGGCCTGCTGGTCGCGCTTGGCCTGCTCCAGTTTGTTCGCGAGCGCGTCACGCTCCTTTTCCACGGCGCTCAGGGCCTCGGTCACGGCCAGTTTGCGCGTGGCTTCACCGGCATCGAGCCTGGACTTCAGCTCCTGAATCTCGGCGTCCCTCGCCGCTGCAGCCTTCTGCAAACCACTGGCGACCCTGGTCTCAGCCAGCTCGACGGCGTTGCGCTTGTCTTGCTCGGCCAGCTCAAGCCGTTCGTGCAACTGCTTCTCGAACTCGCTGTTGCGAACCTGCTTCAGGATGTCCGCGTATCCAGCCTCGTCGATCTTGAATGCCTTGCCGCAGTGCGGGCAGATGATGTCATGCATGGCTGTTTACCCCTCCCTGGGCCAGAATGTGTATGAGCATACATGGGGGGGTGTCCACACGCGACAAGGTGGTCGAGCCGTTGGCAGGCAGGCGGCTGACGGTGCGCTTGTGCGTAGCCAGGGAGCGGAGTCCGCTGCACAATCAGAAGTGCTCCGCGCTTTCTACATGCGCCTTTCGGGCACATCACCGCCCTCCAGACGCATTCCAGCAGAGCATGGCCGTCAGCTCCGTTGTTGCCGCATTCGCGGCAGGCGTATCCGGGCCGGGTTAACGGCTCATCAACACCGCAACGTTGTTGTTGCGCCTGCTCTGCGGCTCGACGAATGCACCCACCTCGATCTTGAAGTCTGGCACGCCGGCGCGCAACAGCGCAGTGCGGATCGCTTCAGCGCGGCGTGTATCGACGTTGTCAATGGCCACGCGCGCCGACGGATTGCGGTTCAGGTAGTCGGCGATCTCACGGGCCTTGTTGCTGTCGGCATTGTTGATGCCGTCACTGTCGCGCACGAACGTGTAATCGCGGAAGGTATTCCAGCGCGTGCCGTCAGCCGCAGCGACCATGGCACCTTGAGCGCCGGTGGCTCCGGTGGCACCCTGGGCGCCAGTCGCCCCGGTCGCGCCCGCCCGGCCACTGATCCCTGCCATTTCCGTGGCGCCCACGGCACCGGTATAGCCCATTGCGCCAGTGGCGCCTATCGCACCTGCAATACCAGCCGGGCCGGCCGGGCCAACCCGCGTCGGTCCTTCAGCGCCGGTGCTGCCGACCACGCCCTGGACACCCGTCGCGCCGGTCGGGCCCATCGGGCCGACTGGGCCGGCCAGGCTGGCGCCCTGGGCACCCGTGAATCCGGTCGCGCCCTGTGCGCCGGTTGCGCCGGTCGGACCTGACGGGCCAGCGGGGCCCATCACCATTTGTCCGACCGGACCTGTGGCTCCGGTCGGTCCTTGCATGCCAGTCGCACCCTGCATACCGGTCGGGCCGGTGGGCCCAGCCAAGGCTACGCCGGTAGCGCCGGTGGCGCCGGTTTCGCCTTGCATGCCCGTGGCTCCGGTAGCGCCTGCGGGACCCGCAGGGCCCACATAGCTGGGGGCTGCCGGGTAATACGCGACCGGCGCAGGCCGTGGTGTGCTGCAGCCCGCGACGAACAGCGTCGCAACAATGGCCAGAGACACTGGGTGCCTCAACAAGTTACTTGGGAAAGTCGAGCGTGTCATGATGGAATCCTTTCAATGACATTCCTATTGAAGCCTGCGCGCTTGTGGCGTTTGTTCAAAACGGAATCAGGTGCGAGCGGTACTTCTGCTTTTGAAAATACGCTGCTTGCAAGGCTGGCTCTGTGCGATAGCGCTCACCGGTGACAGCAATATAGCGCTCGTCCACCAAGTCGGCGCATTGGCCTACAGCGTCAGCGCACGCGCCGCCTTCGGTACGAGACCGCACTGACCAAGGCGCGCTCGCCCGATACCGTTCGCTCATCACGCCGGTTCGCTCCGAGCCCGCAACTCGCCAGTACGCAAGCGCTGGGGCGAGAACCGCCACTTCCGCAGCACGAGGCATCATCCATGCAACCTGAAAACCGCAGCTGCTGTGCTCTCGGCCCTGACCGCGCGAGCGGGCACGTCGAGCGCGCGCCGGTCAGCGTTGCGTCCAGCGAGGCAGCACGCTGATGGGCGCCCATTGGCAGCGCCTGCTGTCACTATGGCTGCTCTGGCCGCTGCTTTGGCTGCAGGCGCGGCATGTGCGGCGCAACACGCCGCGCATGCCGGAGCCGCCTGGCTGCCGCACCGGCACCACCGGCTGCGGCTCGCTGGTTCGCCTGCTGGTGGCTGGCGACTCGGGTGCGGCAGGTGTAGGCGCGCCAACGCAGGAGCAGGCGCTGTGCGGGCAGCTCGTGCGGCAGCTGAGCCAGCATCACACGGTGCAGTGGTGCGTAGTTGCGGCCAACGGGCTGAACTCGCCGGGGTTGCTGAAATTGCTGCAGGACACCCCGTGCGCGCAGTTCGATGTGGTCGTGCTGTCCATCGGTGCCAATGACGCCACCGGTCTGTGTGCGCCCCTGAAATGGGTCCGGTGGCAGACCCGGCTGGCCGAACTCATCGACCTGCGCTTTGCACCGGCGTTGCTGGTCCATAGTGCCGTGCCACCGATGCATGCCTGCCTGGCCCTGCCGCAACCGCTGCGCTGGTTCATGGGCCACTGGGCGCAGCAGATGAACCAGGGCCTGGCCAGGCTGCTCGTCAAACAGGTGGGGCGCAGCATGCACTGGCACCCGGAGACGACGACCACGGCGGGCATGGCGGCGGATGGGATCCATCCCAGCTCCGACGGCTATGCGGCCTGGGCCGAAGGCCTGAGCCGGCGCATCCTGGCCGCGCAGGCGCCATGCGCCGCGCCCTAAGCCACAGCCTCAGGCCTGCAGCGCCTCAAAGCTGCGTATCTCTGACAGCACTTCAGCCAGACCCATTTCTCCCGCCTGGAGCAAGCGGTCGACCAGGTGCTCGGTCAGCGGCTTCAGTGGCTGCAGCACAGCCCTGGTCTCGCTGTACAGGCGCTCGCTCTGGGCTTCCATGAGGCTGCGTGTGTCCTCATCCGGTTCACGGCCGCCGCCGGACCGGTCCTTGGCCAGCGACCCGAAGTTCAGCCGGGTCTTGCGGTACATGCCCATTTCACCCACTGCGTGGTACAGCAATTGCGTCACGCGGGTGATGTCGTTGTGCGCGCCGTTGGTGGTGCCGTCCTCGCCAAAAAACAGCTCCTCGTTGGCCATGCCGCCCAGCAGCACCCGCACGTCATGCTCGATGTTGCTCCTGGACTTGAGAAGGTTGGCACCCTGTTTGTGAAATACAAAGCCCAGTGCGTTGGTGCGCGCATTGGCCTTGAGTGAAATCTTGATGGTCTTCATGTCGGCCAGAATCTGCGCCCAGTTGCCCTGGGTCAGGCGGCGTTCACACTCAAAGTCCACCAGAAAGTGACCCAACTCGTGAACGGCAATGATGCGGCGATCTCGAGCACGTTCCTGGGTCGTGTGGGTGTTGACATTGCCCACCAGCACCCGCTCGGCGGCCTGCATCAGCGTGTCGGCACCAATCATCTCGGCCGCCTGAACGGCAGCAATGCCGGCCTGGTTGACGATGGTCTCCAGGTCGGCCGGGCTGCGGCCTTCGGTGACATCCACCAGATGACGCAGGTCCAGCTCGGGCAGCACCTTGTCGGCGCGCTGCCGCAGGTAGTGGCCAATGATTGCCAAGCGTTCCTCACGGTTGGGCATGCGAAAGTCCACCTTCATCTGAAAGCGGCGCAGCATGGCCTCATCCATTTCCATGGTTTCGCTGTTGAAGTTGCTGGCCACGATCCAGATGATTTCGGCTTCATTCTTGCTGCGCACGCCATCGAGCACCGATAGCAGCGTGTTGGCGGTGTCGTCGTCAAACTTGCGCCGACCGCCACGCTTCATGAACAGGTCTTGCGCCTCGTCCAGAAACACGATGCAATGCCGGCGTCGCCGGGCCATGGTCATGATCCGACCCAGCGTGTTCGAGCCACCAGAGACAAAACCCGTCTCCAGGTTGGCCGCGGAGTGAAACAGGATCGGCAGCTGCAGTTCCTTGGCCAGATAGCTGGCCAGTTTGGTCTTGCCGGTGCCAGCCGGACCGCTAAACATGACATTGAAGGGCTTGCTGATGCCGTACTCGGCGTATTCCGTGCGGCGCTGGTACTGGTCCTTGATCTGCGCCACCTCGGCCTTGATGTCGTCCATGCCCACCAGTTCGTCAATCGAACCCTGCACCTGGTCGGGCTCGATGAACTTGAGCGACTTGTACTGGGCCTTGAGCTGTACATACAGGAAGGCCAGCACGCCCATTGTCAGTGCCACCGACAAGGTACCGCTGACACCCGCCCGCCAGCTGTCCTTTTCAGACCGTGGCCGGGCGTCGGCAAAGCGCTGATCCAGGCGGGCGAACAGGTCCAGGGCGCTGGACTGGAGCTCCGCTCGGGGGATGAAAACCAGTTTGCTGCCCCAGGGTGCGCTGACCGCCTTGTCGGCAACGATCTTGCTCTCCATGTCGCTGGGGTAGTACGCGTAGAGCCGCCCCTCGGATTCGATCAGGAAGAAGCGCTCCGAAGCGTTCCACAGAAGGGGCTCATAGACCACCGTGATGCGCTCCACCGGGCTGGCCTCCAGAAAGCCCAGTACCGAACCGGTGCCGAACATCACGGGCAGCTTGTCATTGAAGGTCCACATCCCCTCGCCACTTTTTCCGGCAAGCACCATGGCCTGGACCTCTGCGGCCAGAGCGGCCTGCTTGTGCAGCAGCGTGAACGAATAGATGCCTGTGGCGGGGATCAGGGCAGCCACCGCCAGCACCGCCAGTCGGATGGCCAGAGGCTGGATGGCGAACCAGTCCAGCAGCCTGCCGAATACCTTCTTGATGGCAGACCAGAGTCCGCCAGGGGCCGGTGCCGTGTCGCCGGGTTCTGATAGATCTGCCATTGCCATTCTTCCTGGCGCACACCACGCCAGGCTGCCCATTCTAGGCACGGCCTCTTGGAATCTGTGTGCGCTGGCAGACCGACGGCCCTGGCAGCGCGCGAGTTAATGGTCTGTCAGACGCCGCTACCAGCATCTGGCGCGACATCCTGTCGGTACCTCGCTCACATCTTCCACAAAGGAACACACCATGAACCGCATCGTCTACCTGGTTGGCGCAGTCGTCATCATCATCGCCCTCTTCTCCTTCTTCGGCCTGCGCTAGCCGGGACAAGCAGTTTCTTGCGACCAAGGGTGCCTTGGGCCGACTCATCCGGGGTCGGTAGGACCAGGATTCTTCAGCTCGGCGAACTTGTCCGCGTAACCAGCCTCGTCGATCTTGAATGCTTTTCCGCAATGCGGGCAGATGATTTCATGCATGGCTCCTTACCCCTGCCTTGGCCAGAATGTGCATGAGCATACATGCGGGGATGGCTGGTGCTCCGCGCCCGTTGATCCCATTTCCTGAGTTGGATCAGAGCGGTAGAGACTTGATCTGCATAGCCAGCACAAGACCCCAGGCCACCAGTACGATGCCCGCCGCGCGGGCGATCCAGTGACCCATGGGAATGGTCTTCTCCAACAGCACATAGACAGCAAGGCCAACGATCCAGTACAGGTTCATCACGCCGCCAAAGAACAAGAGTGCCATCAGAAACCAGCAGCAGCCCAGGCAGTAGGCACCATGCTCCAAACCCATGCGCAAAGCGCCCGGATTGCCAGCGCGCCAGTTCCTGGTCAGAAAGCCCAGCGGTGTCCGGCAGTGGCGAAGGCATACAGCTTTGAGCGGCGTGAGCTGCCATAAACCGGTCGCGACCAAGATGCCGGCGCCGAGCCAGCGATTGGTGGTCTCCAGCATCGGCGACACCATGCGGGCGGACTCCAGTGACCACTGCAATGCGGTGGCGCCGGCACTGAAACCACCCCAGGCCAGCAGGTATCCGGTGGCGAACAAAAACGTCGCCGCCAGCGGGGCGTTGGCGGCCTTGTCCTTGCGGTTGACGCGCGCAAAAAGCAGCAGCACCGGTGCCGCGCTGGGCAGCATCATCGCCACCATCATCACCCACCACATCGTGAAGATCAGAAGCGCATAGGATGGCGTCCACACAGCGGGCTGCATCATCCAGCCGTCCATGCCGGCCATTGCGGTCATGTCGAGCGCACTCATCTGCATCCCGGCGCCCGCCAGCAACCAACCCCAAGCCAAGGCGAGGACCACCACCAGCCCTGCCGCCAACACCCATCGATCACGCAGCAACACGGCCTCCAGCAACTTCGCCACCGCGCGTGTCCCGGTTAGGGACGTCCGTACTGCTGCTTGTATTCCTTGTAGCTGTGTACCAGGCCCTTCGGGCCCCAGGCGATGTTCGCCATGGAGCTATGGCTGCGATGGAGGTCGAACTTGATGGGCCCGGTAGCCTTGGCGAAGCCGGCGACGTTCTCCGCCTCGTGAAACACCCAGCCGTTGGGCAGCACGGTGATCATCTGGTGCTCGGTGTCGGTGACCGGATTGCGGATCGGCTCACTGTGCGCGCGCACCGTTGCCGGAACCTCGATGCGGGCACGCCGCGAGTCCAGGTCCCAGTCGAAGGTG
>JANMKM010000011.1:0-1626 GCA_031372035.1 Rhodoferax sp.
GTTCATCTTTTGCGCCTGGTTCGTGGCCCGGACACCGCTGCCCTGGCATGGCTTGCTGGCCATGGTGCTGATCTGCGGCTCGGTCGGCGGCTTCTGCATCAACCTCGGGCATGAGCTGGGCCACAAGAACACGGCACTGGAGCGCTGGCTGGCCCGAATCTCACTGGCGCCGACAGGGTACGGCCATTTCAGCGTGGAGCACAACCGCGGACACCACCGCGACGTGGCCACACCCGCCGACCCGGCGTCGTCACGCATGGGCGAGTCGATCTACGGCTTTGTGCTGCGCGAGGTGCCCGGCGGCGCCCGGCGCGCCTGGGCCCTGGAAAAGGAGCGGCTGGAACGGCTCGGCCTGCCGGTCTGGTCGCTGCACAACGAAATCCTGCAACCGGCAACGCTGACACTGCTGCTTTGGACAGGCCTGGCAGTATGGCTCGGGGCCGGAATTTGGGTGTTTCTGGTGGCAGCCTCGTTCTGGGCCAACTTCCAGCTCACCTCGGCCAACTACGTGGAGCACTATGGGCTGCTGCGCCTGCGTCGCGCCAATGGACAGCTCGAGCCCTGCCAGCCGCACCACTCGTGGAACAGCAACCATGTGTTTTCCAACTGGGCGCTGTTTCACCTGCAGCGCCATTCCGACCACCACGCACATCCCTCGCGGCGCTACCAGTCGCTGCGCAACTTCTCCGCGTTGCCAAGCCTGGCCAGCGGATACTTCGGCATGTTCCTGGTGGCGTATGTTCCCCCTTTGTGGCGTGCCGTGATGGATCCCCGCCTGCTGGCAGTGGCAGGACGCAGCACGGCCAACCTCAACCTTGAACCACGCCTGCGCGCCGAGCTGATACGGCGCCATCAGCTGGTGGATGGGGCAACTGCCCCGTCGCCTTGAGCCGCGACCAATGCCCGAACCTGGCGTCATGCGGCTCTTGCCCAACCCGTCCCATCGACTGTCCCTGGCGGTGCTGGATCTGGCCGGAGCCATTCCCGGGAGCAACCAGATTCCGGCGGCCCAACCCCGCGCCGCTGCGGAGCGCCTGGCGCGGGCCGCAGCGCGACGGGCTGCCGCCGTTTCCGGTTCACTGGCGCTGCCCCCGGGCCCGCTGGGCTTGCTGACCGTTCTCCCTGATCTGCTGGCGGTATGGAAGATCCAGTCGCAGCTGGTGGCCGACATTGCCGCGGTCTACGGAAAGACCAGCTCCCTGACGAAGGAACATATGCTGTTCTGCCTGTTCCGCCACCTCGCGTCGCAGGCGGTGCGTGACCTGGCGGTGCGCGCGGGCGAGCGCTGGTTGTTGCAGCGGGCGTCTCTGGCCGTGCTCCAGTCGGTGGCCAGCCGGATCGGGCTCAGCCTGTCCAAACGCTTTATCGGGGCCGGCCTGTCGCGCTGGTTGCCAGTCGCCGGCGCCCTTGGCGTAGCGGGTTATGCCTACTACGACACACGGCAGGTGGCGGTGACGGTGATTTCGTTGATTGAAGCCGCTCCGGCGGCTGCACGCGCCACGCCCTGACCCCGTATGCTGCGCCCTTCCCTGGAGAAATTCATGACACTCCCGCACCGCTTGCGCTCCGCCTTGTTGCTCACCTTCAGCGGCATGCTGCTTGCGGGCTGCAGCCTGAAAACGCAGG
>JANMKM010000030.1:0-6040 GCA_031372035.1 Rhodoferax sp.
GCCCGAGCTGGATCTTTCACCACCTCCGTTGGAGCATGACACCACACCGGCAGCCGTGGAGCTGACACTCGATGAGGATACCGGCCCGACGCCGCTGTCCGCAACGCCTGCGAGCCCAACGGTGGCAGCGCCACTGGAGCCGGGCATGATGGAGTTTGACCTTGGCTCGCTGTCGCTGGACCTCGGCCCCGCCGCCGGACCAGCGGCTGCGACAGACACCGGAGCAACGGACGATCCTCTTACGACCAAGCTTGCACTGGCCGAGGAATTTGTGGCCATTGGTGATGACGATGGCGCCCGCGCCTTGATCGAGGAAGTCATTGCCGAATCCAGTGGCGAGATGAAGGCCAAGGCGCAACGAGCCCTGAGCAATCTCAACTGAGCTTGCAAGCCGCAGTGCGGCGGTACCCGTGAGACGACTGGCGCTCGGCATCAGCTATGACGGCAGGGCTTACCACGGCTGGAAAAGCCAGCCGTCGGGCCGTACTGTGCAGGACCGGTTGGAGACAGCGCTGTCCCAGATTGCCGGACACCGGGTTTCCACCCTGTGCGCAGGACGGACGGATGCGGGTGTACACGCCTTGATGCAGGTGGCCCACTTCGACACCGACGTGCAGCGCCGCAACGTATCCTGGGTACGCGGTACCAATGCGCATCTGCCAGCCGACATCGCCGTCCAATGGGCCCAGGAAGTCCCTCTCGGCTTCCATTGCCGCGCAAATGCCACGTCCAGAAGCTACGCCTATGTCCTGTTGCAATCGCCGGTGCGACCCAGCGTCGAAAGTGGCAAGGTCGGGTGGGTGATGCAGCCACTGGACGGTGGCCGCATGGAACGCGCGGCCACCACCCTGCTGGGGCAACACGACTTTTCCTCGTTCCGGGCGTCTGCCTGCCAGGCCTTGTCGCCTGTCAAGACCATGCTGCGTCTGAACATCAGCCAGCGCGGAGCCTACTGGCGCTTCGAATTCGAAGCCGACGCCTTCTTGCACCACATGATCCGCAATATCATGGGCTGTCTGGTGGCGATTGGTCAGGGTCGGCACCCGGTGGACTGGATGCAGGATGTTCTGGATGCGCGCAAACGCGAAGTTGCGGCGCCGACATTTTCACCGGACGGGTTGTACTTTCTAGGCCCGCGCTATGCCCTTGATTGGGGACTGCCGCAGCGCACGGCCGGCTATGATGGCCTGCCATGCTGAAACCAGACCCATCGAGCCGCACCCGGATCAAGATTTGCGGCTTGACGCGCGAGCAGGACGTGGACGCGGCGGTGGCTGCCGGGGCAGACGCCATCGGGTTCGTGCTGTACACCGGGAGCGCGCGCCATGTCAGCGCGCGGCGCGCAGCCGAATTGGCCCGTCGCCTCCCACCCTTCGTGACTCCCGTACTCCTGTTCGTCAATGCGTCCGCTACAGAAATATTAGCTGCCTGTGCTGATATTCCGGGGGTTACGGTCCAATTTCATGGCGACGAGACGGTTGACGACTGCGACCGTGCGACCCTGGGTGGTACCCGGCGGTATATCCGGGCCGCGCGGATTCCACTGGACCGGACCATGCAGGATTTCGACCTTGTAAAATATGCGCAGGATTACCAGAACGCCCAAGCCATCCTGCTCGACGCCTATGTCGAAGGATATGGCGGCGGCGGCAAGGCATTCAATTGGTCACTGCTTCCTCCAAACGTCAACGCTCACCTCGTCTTGAGTGGTGGACTCAACGCTGCCAACGTGATCGAGGGCATTGCCCAGGTGCGGCCACGCGCGAAGTCGCTGGCCGTTGACGTCAGCTCCGGCGTGGAAAGCGCCAAGGGCATCAAGGATCCCGATCTCATCAACCAGTTTGTCGCAGCGGTTCGCACCGCCGACCGACGTCTCGCTGCAACCCGGTAGGCGTTTTCCGGGCCGGGCCGGGAAGCGGCGAGTCCCAGGACACATCAGCATGACTACGTATCAGCAACCTGACCCCACGGGTCACTTCGGGCCGTATGGCGGCAGCTTCGTCAGCGAAACGCTGACCCATGCGATCGATGAATTGCAGACTGCCTACGCCCGCTACCGGAATGACCCGGCCTTCATGGCGGAGTTCCACTACGAACTGGCTCATTTTGTGGGTCGCCCATCGCCGGTCTACCACGCTGCACGGATGAGCCGCGAACAGGGTGGAGCACAAATCTATCTCAAACGCGAAGACCTGAACCATACCGGAGCCCACAAGATCAACAACACCATTGGCCAGGCCATGCTGGCCCGTCGGATGGGCAAGCCACGCGTGATCGCCGAGACCGGCGCCGGCCAGCACGGCGTCGCCACCGCCACCATCTGTGCGCGCTACGGCCTGCAATGCGTGGTCTACATGGGCAGTGAAGACGTCAAGCGCCAGAGCCCCAATGTGTACCGCATGAAATTGCTGGGAGCCACCGTGGTACCGGTGGACAGCGGCAGCCGCACCCTGAAGGACGCCCTGAACGAAGCCATGCGCGACTGGGTAGCCAATGTGGACAACACCTTCTACATCATTGGCACAGTCGCAGGACCGCACCCCTACCCGATGATGGTGCGCGACTTCCAGAGCGTGATCGGCAAGGAATGTCTGCAGCAGATGCCGCCGCTGCTGCTGCAACAGTCCTGCCACGCCTCACAACCGGACGCGATCATTGCCTGCGTCGGCGGTGGCAGCAACGCCATGGGTATCTTCCATCCCTACATCGGCCATACGGCAACGCGCCTGATCGGCGTCGAGGCCGCAGGCGAAGGACTGGACAGTGGCCGCCATTCGGCGTCGCTGCAACGTGGCAGCCCGGGTGTCTTGCACGGCAATCGCACCTATATCCTGCAGGATGCCAACGGCCAGGTCACGGAGACCCACAGCATCAGTGCCGGGCTCGACTATCCCGGCGTGGGACCAGAGCATGCCCACCTCAAGGACCTGGGCCGCGCCGTGTATGTCGGCATAACCGACGGCCAGGCCCTCGAGGCATTTCACTATCTGTGCCGGACCGAGGGCATCATCCCGGCGTTGGAATCCAGCCACGCCGTGGCCTATGCCATGCAATTGGCGCGCAGCATGCGAACTGACCAGGCCATCCTGGTCAATCTGTCGGGCCGCGGTGACAAGGACATCGGAACCGTTGCCGATCTGAGCCATGCTGATTTCTATTGCCGGCCCAGTTGCCGGGGGCAGTCCGTCAAGGGTGGCGCCACGATGGCGACTGCCGCTATCGGTGTGCGGCCATGAGTGCGGAACGCGCCATGCATACGGGCGCGCCGAGCCGGCAAGGCCGCATTACGGCAACTTTCGCCCGGCTCCAGGCGCAGGGCCGCAAAGCCCTGATTCCCTATGTGACGGCCGGCTTCCCCTGGGCCGACAGCACGGTCAGCCTGATGCATGCCATGGTAAACGCCGGAGCCGACATCATCGAACTCGGCGTGCCGTTCTCGGACCCCAGTGCCGACGGACCCGTGATCCAGAAAGCCGGCGACCGGGCGCTGGCCAATGGTGTGGGCATGGCGCAGGTGCTGGCCGTGGTGCAGGAATTCCGGCTGCAAGACCAGACCACGCCGGTTGTCCTGATCGGCTACTCCAACCCGCTGGAGCGCTACAACCAACTGCGGCCCCGCACTGACGGGAAAAGCGCCTTTGTCACAGACGCCGCTCGCTGTGGCGTGGATGGCGTTCTGGTGGTGGACTATCCGCCCGCCGCATGTGTGGAGTTGGCGCTAGAACTGCGGCAACACGCGATGGACATGATCTTTCTTCTGGCCCCCACCAGCACCGATGCGCGCATGGCAGAAATCGCCGCGGTAGCCAGTGGCTACGTGTACTATGTATCGCTCAAGGGCGTCACCGGTGCAGGCACGCTGGATCTGGAATCCGTACAGAACATGCTGCCGCGGATCCGCAAGCATGTGCAGGTTCCCGTGGGTGTCGGATTCGGAATTCGCGACGCCGAGACCGCACGCAGCATCGGCAAGGTGGCAGACGCCATCGTGATTGGCAGCAAGCTGATCCAGTTGATCGATGCCGCGCCCCCCGAGCAGATCAACAGGCAGGCCGCGGCGTTCGTGCAGACAATACGTTCCGCTTTGGATTCATAATCCCGGCCATTGCCCCAAGCAGCCCCCGGATCGCAAGGAGCCCCCAATGAGTTGGCTAGAAAAACTGTTACCCCCAAAAATCCAGCAGACCGACCCGGCAGAACGGCGCAGCGTGCCCGAGGGCCTGTGGGTCAAGTGTCCTAGCTGTGAAACGGTACTCTACAAGACCGATCTGGAGCAGAACCAGAACGTCTGCCCGAATTGCAGCCATCACCACCGGATCGGCGCCCGCGCCCGGCTGGACAGCTTTCTCGACAACGAAGGGCGGTTTGAGATCGGCCAGGAGGTACTGCCGATCGACGCGCTCAAGTTCAAGGACAGTCGCAAGTATCCGGAGCGTCTGAAAGAGGCCCTGGAGAACACCGGTGAGACCGACGCACTGGTGGTGATGGGTGGCGCCGTGCACAGCATCAGTGTTGTCGCCGCTTGCTTCGAGTTTGACTTCATGGGCGGCAGCATGGGTTCGGTCGTGGGCGAGCGCTTTGTGCGGGGTGTCGAGTCTGCTGTTGAGCAGAAGGTGCCTTTCATCTGCTTCACGGCGACGGGTGGCGCCAGGATGCAGGAGGGCCTGCTCAGCCTGATGCAGATGGCCAAGACCAACGCCGCCCTGACACGGCTGGCGAAGAAGGGGCTACCTTTTGTCAGCGTCCTCACCGACCCGACCACCGGCGGGGTCAGCGCGAGTTTCGCCTTCATGGGTGACGTCGTGATCGCCGAGCCCAAGGCCCTGATCTGCTTTGCCGGCCCGCGGGTCATCGAGTCGACCCTGCGGGTGACGCTGCCGGAGGGTTTTCAGCGCGCCGAATTCCTCCAGCAAAAAGGCGCAATCGATTTTGTCTGTGACCGCCGCGAATTGCGCAAGGTGGTGGCGAGCACGCTCGCGATGCTGCTGCGCCAGCCGGCTGACGCAGTCGTCTGAGCGCGGGTGCGGCGACCCTGCCCACGCATCAGTAGGGCACGCGCAACAAGTTGTCGAGCACCATGCCCACCACCTGTAGCAGCACCAGAAGCAGCAGCGGTGACAGGTCGACGCCGCCGACAAGCGGCAGCAGGCGCCGCAGCGGTCGCAGCCACGGCGCTACCACCCGATCGATCAGGCCTACCATGGGTGAGTCCGACTGCACCCACGACAACACCGCATACACAATCACCAAACCGGTCATGCCGGAGAGCACCAGCCGAACCAGACCCAGCAGCGCCTGCAAAGGTACCAGCGCGGGTGAGCCCGGGGAACCGGCGAGCAGCCACAGCAGGCCAAGCATGGCAAGTTCCAGCAAATAGGCACCCGTCAGGCTCGCCAGATCCCAGCGCCCGACTGCCGGCAGCAAACGGCGCAGCGGAAGTACTACCCAGTCGGTCAAGGCAAAGATGAACGGCCCCAGCGGATTACCGGCACGCGCGGCCATGGATATGCGCTGGTATTGCAGGTAGGCCCGCAGCAGGCACATGCCGGCCACCAGGCCAATCGTGATATGCAGCAGGAACGAGACAATCGGGTAGAGCATGGGGTCGTGGCCGGTCGGATTTTGGCTCTGGCGATAATAGCGCCAGAGCGCGGCAGCCCCTGACCGACGCGCCAGAAGAACCCCACATTCCATGTCCGAACACGTCTCCCCTGCGCCTGATGAAAACCAGCTCATAGCCGAGCGCCGCGACAAGCTGCGCCTGATCCGCGAGCGCCAGGCCGCCGGTGCTGGTGTGGCGTTTCCCAACGACTTCAAGCCACGCCACCACGCGGCGGAACTGGCTGCAGCGCACGGCGACACCACGGGTGACAATCTGGCGGCCGCCAGGCACATGGTGACGCTGGCTGGGCGCATGATGCTCAAACGTGTCATGGGCAAGGCAAGTTTTGCCACCCTGCAGGACGGCAGCGGACGCATGCAGGTGTACATCAAGGGCGACGAGATCGGCAGCGCCGTGTACGACAGCTTCAAGCACTGG
>JANMKM010000043.1:0-14194 GCA_031372035.1 Rhodoferax sp.
GCCCAGCTCTTCAGCGGTCACGCTTTCATGCGTCACGGTTTTCACGACCTCAGGCCCCGTCACAAACATGTATGACGAGTCTTTGACCATGAAAATAAAGTCGGTGATCGCTGGGCTGTACACCGCACCGCCCGCGCAGGGCCCCATGATCATGCTGATCTGCGGAATCACACCGCTGGCCATCACGTTGCGCTGGAACACGTCGGCTTACCCTCCCAGCGAAGCCACGCCCTCCTGGATGCGGGCGCCACCGGAGTCGTTCAGGCCGATCACCGGCGCCCCCACCTTCATGGCCTGGTCCATCACTTTGCAGATCTTCTCGGCGTGGGCTTCCGACAGCGCGCCGCCAAACACCGTGAAGTCCTGGCTGAAGACAAACACCAGACGGCCATTGATCATGCCGTAGCCGGTGACCACGCCGTCTCCGGGCACCTTGTTGTCTTCCATGCCGAAGTCGGTACAGCGGTGCTCGACAAACATGTCCCACTCTTCGAAGGTGCCTTCGTCCAGCAGCAGCTCGAGGCGCTCGCGCGCTGTGAGCTTGCCCTTCCTGTGCTGCGCGGCGATGCGCTTCTCGCCCCCGCCCAGACGCGCGAGTTCGCGCTTGCTTTCCAGTTGTTCCAAGATATCGTGCATGTGGCTTCTCGGTTGCTATTGTTTCAGGAGCTGTCCGTACTTATGGATATTGACTTGTGGCGCTAGAGCACTGCGAGCAGCGTGCGTGCGGCGGTCGACGCAGGCAGCCGGCCCTGTGCCACGTCGGCACTGAGCTGGGGCAGCAGTTCGCGCACGCTTGCATTGCTGCGAAACGCCTGCTTCAGGCCGGCGTCGATGCGCTCCCACATCCAGGCCAGCGCTTGATGTGCGCGCCGTGATTCCAGTTTTCCGTCGGCACGCTGCAGGGTCTGGAACTGCGTCACGGCGGCCCAGAACTCCGGCACACCCGTCCCATGCAAGGCGCTGAGCTGCAGCACTTGCGGCTGCCAATGGGCGGCACCGGCGCGGCCGTCGTGCGCCAGCGCGTGCGCCACCAGGCCGAACAGCCGCATGGCGCTGGTGATCTGCACCTGGGCGCGCATGGCGGCGTCGGCATCCAGATCGGCCTTGTTGATCAGCACCAGGTCGGCCAGCTCCATCACACCCTTCTTGATTGCCTGCAGGTCGTCGCCGGCATTGGGCAGCTGCATCAACGCAAACATATCCGTCATGCCGGCCACTGCGGTCTCGCTCTGGCCCACGCCCACGGTCTCGACGATCACCACGTCATAGCCCGCGGCTTCGCATACCAGCATGGCCTCGCGCGTCTTCTCGGCCACGCCGCCGAGCGTGCCGCTGGACGGGCTGGGCCGGATGAAGGCGCGCTCGTGCACAGAGAGCTTCTCCATCCGCGTCTTGTCACCCAGGATCGAGCCGCCGGAAACACTGGAGGATGGGTCGATGGTGAGCACCGCCACGCGCTGGCCCTGGGCAATCAGGTACAGACCCAGGGTTTCGATGAAGGTGGACTTGCCCACACCGGGCACGCCGCTGATGCCAAGCCGGAAGGACTTGCCAGTGTGGGGCAGGAGCGCGGTCAGCAATTCGTCGGCCCGGGCGCGATGGTCGGCGCGGGTGGATTCGAGCAGGGTGATGGCTTTGGCGACTGAGCGGCGTTGTTGCGGCCCCGAGCCTTCGGTGATCGTGGCAACGGAAATCGGGGTCAGAGCCCAATTTCGTTCAGCGTCATTTGTCTCCGTCAGCATGCTTGTCCTGAATTGGGATCTGACCCCGATTTCCTCGCGCCCGCCACTGTCAATCAGCCAACGCCATCTTGATCTGCTCCAGCACGTCCTTGGCGCTGGCGGGGATCGGCGTGCCTGGGCCGTAGATACCCTTGACGCCGGCCTGGTAGAGCATGTCGTAGTCCTGGCGCGGGATCACGCCGCCGACGAAGACGATGATGTCGTTGGCACCCTGGGCTTTCAGCGCTTCGATGATGGCTGGCACCAGCGTCTTGTGGCCGGCGGCCAGGGTGGAGACACCCACCGCATGCACGTCGTTCTCGATCGCCTGGCGGGCGCATTCCTCGGGCGTCTGGAACAGCGGGCCGATGTCCACGTCGAAGCCCAGGTCGGCGAAGGCCGTGGCCACCACCTTGGCCCCACGGTCGTGGCCGTCCTGGCCCAGCTTGGCGATCATCACGCGCGGCCGGCGGCCTTGGGCCTCGGCAAAGGCGTTGATCTCGCCCTTGAGCTTGTCCCAACCCTCGGCACTGTCATAGGCTGCTGCGTACACCCCGTTCACCTTGTGTGTGTCGGCCCGATGCCGGCCGAATACCTGTTCCAGCGCGTCGCTGATCTCGCCCACCGTGGCGCGTGCGCGCACGGCCTTGATGCTCAGGTCCAGCAGGTTGCCTGTGCCGTCCGCCGAGGCGGCAGTCAGCGCCGCCAGAGCCGCTTGCACCGCCGCATTGTCGCGACCGGCACGCAGCTTTGTCAGCCGCGCAATCTGGCCGTCGCGCACCGCGTGGTTGTCGATGTCGCGCGACTCGATCGCATCTTCCTGCGCCAGCCGGTACTTGTTGACGCCCACGATCACGTCCCGGCCGGCATCGATGCGGGCCTGCTTCTGCGCCGCCGCGGCCTCGATCTTGAGCTTGGCCCAGCCGCTGTCCACGGCCCGGGTCATGCCGCCCATGGCGTCCACTTCCTCGATGATGGCCCAGGCCGCATCGGCCATGTCCTGTGTCAGCTTCTCCATCATGTAGCTGCCGGCCCAGGGGTCGATCACATTCGGAATATGCGTCTCTTCCTGGATGATGAGCTGGGTATTGCGGGCAATGCGCGAGGAGAAATCGGTGGGCAGGGCAATGGCTTCGTCAAAGCTGTTGGTGTGCAGCGACTGGGTACCGCCAAACACCGCTGCCATGGCCTCGATGGTGGTGCGCACGATGTTGTTGTACGGGTCCTGCTCGGTCAGGCTCCAGCCACTGGTTTGGCAGTGGGTGCGCAGCATCAGGCTCTTCGGGTTCTTGGCGCCCACGCCCTGCATGATGCGCCACCACAGCAGCCGGGCCGCGCGCATCTTTGCCACCTCCAGGTAGAAGTTCATGCCAACGGCCCAGAAGAACGACAGCCGCGGCGCGAAGTCGTCCACGTCCAGGCCCTTGGCCAGTGCGGTCTTCACGTATTCCTTGCCGTCGGCCAACGTGAATGCCAATTCCAGCGCCTGGTTCGCGCCGGCTTCCTGCATGTGGTAGCCACTGATCGAGATCGAGTTGAACTTCGGCATGTTCTGTGCCGTGTACTCGATGATGTCGCCGATGATCCGCATGCTGGGCGAGGGCGGGTAGATGTAGGTGTTGCGGACCATGAACTCCTTGAGGATGTCGTTCTGGATGGTTCCGCTCAACTGGCCCTGACCCACACCCTGCTCCTCCGCCGCCACCACATAGCCGGCCAGCACCGGCAGCACCGCGCCGTTCATCGTCATCGACACCGACACCCGGTCCAGCGGAATCTGGTCGAACAGGATCTTCATGTCCTCCACGCTGTCGATGGCCACACCGGCCTTGCCGACGTCACCCGTCACCCGCGGGTGGTCGCTGTCGTAGCCGCGGTGCGTGGCCAGGTCGAAGGCCACGCTCACGCCCTGGCCGCCAGCCGCCAGGGCCTTGCGGTAGAAAGCGTTGGATTCCTCGGCCGTGGAGAAGCCCGCGTACTGGCGGATGGTCCAAGGCCGCACCGCGTACATCGTGGCCTGGGGACCGCGCAGATAGGGCGCGAAGCCCGGCAGCGTATCCGTGTGCTGCAACCCGGCCAGGTCGGCCGCGGTGTAGAGCGGTTTGACCCGGATGCCGTCGGGCGTGAGCCAGTCCAGCGCGGCCACGTCGCCGCCCGGTGCGGACTTGGCGGCGGCACGCTGCCAGGCGGCCAGGGCTTGGGGGTCGGTGGGCGGTGGCGTGGAACTCATGGCGCGGCCTGCAACGGTTGAAGGGTGGATTGTCGGCCGATGCCGGCACAAAACAAGTCCACGCTCTGCCAGCCGGGGACGGGTTCGGTACTGTATGCAGCTGCTGCCGAGTTTACATTATTTATAATTATTGATGCAAAATCCAACTGGCAGCTTACAATCCCGACCATGCAGGCCCCCTCACTCGCCCCCCGTGCGCTGTACGAAGCAGTGGCCGAACAACTGCGGGAACGCATCTTCCAGCGCGAGCTGGCGCCGGGTAGCTGGATCGACGAACTGAAAATTGCGCAGGATTACGGCATCAGCCGTACACCGCTGCGCGAGGCCCTGAAAGTGCTGGCCACTGAGGGCCTGGTGACGATGAAGGTGCGGCGCGGTGCCTACGTGACCGAGGTCTCGCAGCAGGACCTGGCTGACGTCTACCACCTGCTGGGCCTGCTGGAGTCCGACGCCGCCGGCGTGGTGGCGCAGAAGGCCACGGCCTCGGAACTGGACGAACTCAAGGCCTTGCATGCCACGCTCGAGGCAGCCGCCAAGGCCCAGCAGCGCGAACAGTTTTTCCAGATCAACGAGCGCTTCCACAAGCGCCTGCTGGAGATCGCCAACAACCGCTGGCGCGACCAGATGGTGACGGACCTGCGCAAGGTGATGAAGCTCAACCGCCAGCATTCACTTCTGAAAACCGGGCGCGTGGAGCAGTCACTGCGCGAACACCGGGCCGTGCTCAAGGCCCTGCTGGCACGGGATGCAGCAATCAGCACCCAGCGCATGCTGGAGCACTTCAGGAACGGGCTGGAAGCGGCCGGTTAGGTCTTATAACTCGGGTCCATCCGGTCGAGCTTGCGCAGCAGCGCCGGCCAGGCCAGGGCTGCGCCCATGCCGGCGGTGGCCACCTTCATGACCGTGGCAATGCCGTCGATGATCTTCGGGTTCACCTGGGTCAACTCCAGCCCACCGGCCAGCGCGTCCACCTGGATGCGGCAGGTGTTCTCGAAGGTGTACATCGACAGGAAGGCGTCGGGAATGGTCTTGCCCACGGTCAGCAGGCCGTGGTTGCGCAGCATCAGGAAGGTGGCATTGCCGAGGTCAGCCTGCAAGCGCGGCTTCTCGGCTTCGTTCAGGGCCACGCCCTCGTAGTCGTGGTAGGCTAGCGAGCCAAGCACGAAGGTGGACTGCTGGCTGATCGGCAGCACGCCCGACTTTTGCGCGCTGACCGCGATGCCGGCGCGGGTGTGGGTGTGCAGCACGCAGCCCGCGTCCTCACGCACCTGGTGGATGCAGCTGTGGATGGTGAAGCCGGCCGGGTTCACCGGGAACGGCGAGTCATGCAGCTTGTTGCAGTCCTGGTCGATCTTCACCAGGCTGGAGGCCGTGATCTCGTCGAACATCAGGCCGTAGGGGTTGATCAGGAAGTGGTGTTCCGGCCCCGGAATGCGGGCGCTCACATGGGTGAACACCAGGTCGCTCCAGCCATAGGCCGCAACCAGCCGGTAGCAGGCCGCCAGATCGACGCGCAACTGCCATTCTTCGGCGCTGACAACTTCCTTCATGGACGCGATATGCATGGTGTGTCTCCGGGTGTGGTGTTGTGGCGGGCGCTCCGCAGCAGCCGTGCTGCAGGCCGCCTGTGGATGGTCGCCACGCGGCGCTCTGCCGTGCATGATAAACCCGCATAATGCGCCCCATGCTGAATTTCCTGGCCCTGGTTCTGGCGCTGATGGCGGGCGGCCGCTGCCTGGCCCAGGCCCTGCCCCAGGCCCGGCCAGCGGAGTCGCCAGCATCGGCCGCTTCGCTCAGTGAGTCGGTACAGCGTCAGGCGCAAGGACCGTACCGGGCGATCCAGAACATGACCGTCAGGCCGGCAGTAGCCGTGCGGCCCAAGGCCGCAGCCGCAGCGACCCCAGCCACAGAGGTGCCCGTGGCGTCACTGCCGACGGTGAACTCGGCGGCCACATCTTCGGCATTGGCCTACGAGCCCGCGCCGTCAGCCCCCGCCAGCCCGCCTGTGCCGGCTTTGGCACTTCCCGCCGACGCGCCACGTCCTCTGGTGCCGGTCACAGTGGTGGCACCCGTGGTCGCGCCCGTCGTCACGGCCGTGGCCGCGCCAGCGCCAGCCAATGCGCCGCCCAGCACGCCGCCACCGGCGGTTGCCGCTGCCACTGCCTTGTTGCCCAAGCCGTTGGTGCCGCTGTCACAGGAACAGCCCAGCCCCAGCACCGCTTTGCTTGCCGGGCGCTCCGGCGACGTGGTGCGCGTGGCCTTCAACGTCAACACCAGCGGCCGCACCAGCGACGTGACGGTGCTCTCCAGCACCAACCGCCGGCTCAACAGCGCCGTGGTGGCGGCGGTCGCCAAATGGGTCTACCAGCCGCTGGACGCGCTACAAAAGGGCGAAGCGGCGATCGAGTTCCGCAACGACTGATCGCTGCACATACGGTAGCGCCCCGCGCTTTCTGCATGCGGCTCTCGGGCCGACTCCACTCTCAAGTAGTAAAAGCGGTGCGCACTGCCGGACTCGGCGACCTCAGGAAAATACTAGCCCGCTGCAACCTCAAATTACCCCTTTTGTTGGATAGCCAGGAACAGCGGCTGGGGCTAGAGTTTTCGCATTTTCAACAAGGCGTTTGGCAATATCGTTCTGCCGCAAAGCGTCGATGGCCTGTGTTGCTGCGATTGTCACTGTGACGTGAATGCCAAGACGAAGCGTAGGAGGACTGCATGACAGGTCTGCTCCGAGCTTGCTGCCGCACAATGCCTTGCCGCACTCCGGTGCTAGCCTGCGCGGCATGACATGGATACCCAGCCTGGCGCTCGGAGGCATTACGGCCCTTATGTTCGGGCTTGCAACGGTGGGTGTCTCACGCAGGACCGGTGCCACCAAGGCCCTGTTGGGAGAACTTGAAGGCAGCCGCCGGCCCGGCGTTGTCTCGCGTTACCACGCCCGCGAACTCCAGGGCCTGCCAGCGCCCGTACAGCGCTACTTCCGTGCCGTGCTGCAAGAGCTGCCCTGGGAGGCGCTCTTGTCCAACTACCAATCGCGCGAGGGCATGCGGGTACCGCTGGTAGGCGAAGCGTTGGTCCGTCCTGCCAGGCTTCACGCAGCCATTCTTACCGCGTCACTGGCCAGCGCCATCACGTCACGCGGGTGCAGGCCTTTGAGCCGGTGGTCGCTCCACACCTGGCGCCAGCGCCGGGCTCCGGGCTGGCCCAGGCGCAGGCCCAGCATGTGGCGGGCAATCGCGCTCCAGGGCGTGCTGTGCTCCGCCGCCTGGCGCGCCATGTAGTCGACCATCTGCTCTTCGATCTGGTCCCGGCTCGGGGGCGCCGACGCAGCGCTGTCACCAAAGAACGCGGCGTCCCAGGACGCCAGCCACCAGGGGTTGTGGTAGGCCCCGCGCCCCAGCATCACGCCGTCCAGGTACTGCAGCTGCTCCGCCACCTGGGCGCTGCTGGTGATGCCACCATTGATCACGATGGTCAGCGCCGGGAACTCCTGCTTCAAGCGCTGCACCAGTTCGTAGCGCAGCGGTGGCAGCTCGCGGTTTTCTTTCGGGCTCAGGCCCTTGAGCCAGGCGTTGCGGGCATGGACGATGAAGGTGCTGCAGCCGGCCTGGCTGACCGTGCCAACGAAATCGCGCACAAACGCATAGCTCTCCACCCTGTCGATGCCAATGCGGTGCTTCACCGTCACCGGCACGCTGACCACATCCACCATGGCCTTGACGCAATCCGCCACCAGCGCCGGCTCGGCCATCAGGCAGGCACCAAAGGAGCCGCGTTGCACCCGCTCGCTCGGGCAACCACAGTTCAGGTTGATCTCGTCATAGCCCCACTGCGCGCCCAGCCGCGCGCAGTGCGCCAGCTCGGACGGCTCGCTGCCACCGAGTTGCAGCGCCACCGGGTGCTCCTCGGCGTTGAAGCGCAGATGCCGCGGCACGTCGCCATGCAGCAGCGCGCCGCTGGTCACCATCTCGGTGTAGAGCAAGGCGTGCTTGCTCAGCAACCGGTGGAAGTAGCGGCAATGGGCATCGGTCCAGTCCATCATCGGGGCAACAGACAGGGTCCAGTGACTGCGGGCGACTGGGGTTTCGGCGGGATTCAATGGTGCTTGCAGAGGAGGGTGATGCGGCCGTCCGCATTATCCCGTGCGCCTTGCCATCGCCCCCCCGGAGACAGACCGCTGAAGCCCGGTCTTCAGCCGGTCCTGCCCTTGCTCAGGCAGCTTACAGCTGGGTACCGACCTGCAACGTCGCCTGCAAGTTGATCTCTGGCACGCCTCCCAGCGCCTTGGACAATGGGCAATCGTGCTTGGCGGTCTGCGCAATGCGCTGAAACCGTTCCTCATCCAACCCCGGTACCGACGCTTTCATCGTCAGACTGATGCGGTCGATCGTGAAGCCTTCGCCCTGACGCGCCAGACGGACACTGGCCCGGGTGTCGACCTCGGTGGTTGTGAAGCCGGCCTTTTCGCAGGCAAAGGAGAAAGCCATTGTGAAGCAGGCCGCGTGCGCAGCGCCCAGGAGTTCCTCCGGATTGGTGCCACGCCGGTCATCCTCGAAGCGGCTGGCAAAGCCGTAGGGGTAGCCTTTCAGCGCGCCAGTCGCGGTGCTGATCTGGCCCTGGCCCTGCTTGCCCGGCCCTTCCCAATGTACGCTGGCGGCTTTCTCGCTCATGGTGTGTCCTTCGGGTGGTGGATGGTTTGGATCCCATCCTTGGTCACAGCTCAGGACCGGTCTGTTGGAAGGCGCACACACCAGTGCGGAAGGCGAACCGGCGCCGGCAATATCGCCGTCCCACGCCGGCTCATTCCGTTTTCAGTTCGATACGAGAGTAGGCGCACCGACGAAGACAGTGCTTCTAGCACGGCGCGGAGGGGCAACGACCTATCGTATTGAAATGGAAATGGAATCAGGCCTCTTCCGCCGCGTACACCACCCGATTGCGCCCTGCCGACTTGGCCAGGTACAGCGCTTTGTCGGCGCGCTCCACGATGTTCATGCTGCCCTGGGCCGAGGTGGTAGTGGCCACACCGACGCTGACGGTGATCGGGCGCAGCGGCCAGTTGAAGACCTCTATCGCCCCACGGATGCGCTCGGCCACCACCTTGGCCGCATCCAGCCGGGTGTCGGGCAGCACCACGGCAAATTCCTCGCCACCGTAGCGCGCCGCGTGGTCGTAGGTGCGGGCATGGGAGTGGATGATGCTGGCCACCTGGCGCAGCGCCTCGTCGCCGGCCAAACGGCCGAACTCGTCGTTGAAAGCCTTGAATTGGTCGACATCGAAGATCGCCAGCGCCAGCGGCGAACCTGAACGCTCGGTGCGCGAGGACTCGCCATTCATCAGGGCGTCAAAGGCGCGCCGGTTCTTCAGGCTGGTCAGCGGGTCGGTGGTGCTCTGCTGCGCCAGCACCCCGTTCATCTCCTGCAGCCGGCGCTGGTACACCTCCAGCTGCACCTGGCGCTGCTCCAGCTCCGAGGCCTGGCGCTTCAGACGCCCGGCCATGCGCCGCAGCTCCAGCAGACTTACCACCTGCCGTGCCAGCGCCTCGAGTGCGTCGATCATGCCGGCGGAGAGCTCGCGCGGCACGCGGTCCATGACGCACAGCGTGCCCAGCACATCGCCACCAGGCACGATCAGCGGTGCGCCAGCATAGAATCGGATGTTCGGCTCACTGGTCACCATCGGGTTGTCGGCAAAGCGCGGGTCCTGCGCGGCATTGGGCACGATCGTCACGCCGGTCGGGTCCAGCAGCGCATGGGCGCACATGGAATGGCGCCGCGGAACCTGCGTGAATTCGATCCCCACCTTGGACTTGGACCACTGCCGGTCGTCGTCCACCAGGTTGATCAGCGCCACCGGCGTGTCGCAGATGAAGGCCGCCAGCTGCGTGATGTCGTCATAGGCCAGCTCCGGCGCGGAATCCAGCACGTCATACAGTTGCAATGCCGCCAGACGAGCGGCCTCGTTGGGTGGCAATGCTGCTTCCATGGCGGTGGTGCTTCCTGGCGGTTGGGGTTGCGGGCATCATAGCCGCTAGGGCCCGGCGCAGGTCAAGCTGCGCGGCAGCAAACCGGCCCTCCGTGCGCGTTCACGCAAACAGCGACTGGTACTGCTGGCGCAACAGGTTTTTCTGCACCTTTCCCATGGCGTTGCGTGGCAGCTCCGGCACCACGAAACAGCGCTTTGGCACCTTGAAATTCGCCATCCGGACTTTCAGCTCCGCCAGGATCGCCGCACCGTCCAGCGCCGAGCCCGGCCGGGCAATGACCACGGCCACACCCACCTCGCCGAAGTCCGGGTGCGCCACGCCCACCAGGGCACTCTCGGCCACACCCGGCATGTCATTGATGTAACCCTCAATCTCGGCCGGATAGACGTTGTAGCCGCCGGAGATGATCAGGTCCTTGCTGCGGCCAACGATGCTCAGGTAGCCGTCGGCGTCAACCTGTCCCAGGTCACCGGTCTTGAAAAAGCCGTCGGCGGTGAATTCCTCGCGCGTCTTCTCCGGCATGTGCCAGTAGCCACTGAACACATTGGGCCCGCGCACCTGGATGGCGCCAACCGCGCCGGGAGCCGTTGGCCGGCCTTCACCGTCCTCCAGCCTCAGCTCCACCCCCGGCAAGGCAAAGCCCACCGTGCCGCCACGCCGCCCATGGCGGTTGGTGTCACAGGGGTTGGACGTGAGCATGATGGTCTCGCTCATGCCATAGCGTTCCAGCACAGCGTGGCCGGTGCGCTGCTGCCATTCGCGGAAAGTTTCGATCAGCATCGGCGCCGAGCCCGAGATGAACAGCCGCATGTTACGGCTGATGGCGCGGTCCAGTCCCGGCTCCTGCAACAGCCGCACGTACATGGTCGGCACGCCCATGAACACGCTAGCCTGCGGCATGAGCTGCAAGACCCGCTTGGGGTCGAACTTCGACAGCCAGAACATCCTCGCGCCGCTGATCAGCGCGGCGTGGATCGCCACGAACAGGCCGTGCACATGGAAGATCGGCAGCGCATGGATCAGCACGTCAGCGCCATCGCGCCAGCCCCAATAGTCTTTCAGCACCCGGGCATTGCTCAGCAGGTTGCCGTGGCTCAGCATCGCGCCTTTGCTGCGCCCGGTGGTGCCGCTGGTGTAGAGGATGGCCGCCAGGTCATCGGCGCCACTTCGCCGCGGCGTGTGCCGGTCCGAGCAGTGCGCAGCTCGCTGCAGCAGCGAGCCGCTGCGGTCATCGTCCAGGGTGAACACATGCTGCGTGCCGGCGCTGAAGGCCAGCTTGCTGACCCAGCCGAAATTGCGGCTGCTGCAGACCACTACCGCGGGCTCGGCGTCGGCAATGAAGTAGCCAATCTCGGCGCTCTGGTAGGCGGTGTTCAGCGGCAGGAACACCAGGCCGCTGCGCAGGCAGGCCAGGTACAAGAGCATCGCCTCAACCGACTTCTCCACCTGCACCGCCACCCGGGCGCCGCTGGGCAGTTCCAGGTTCTGCAGCAGGTTCGCCAGCATGGCGCTGGCGCGCTCCAGGTCACGCCAGGAGTAGTCCAGCCCGGTGTCGGTCTGCACCGCCACAGCGTCCAGATCCTCGGGGAAGGCGGCACGCAGCGCGCCGTAAAGGTTGTGGTTGGTGTCGGTGCCGCGATTCACGGTGCAGGTGGTCCTTGGCTGGTTCAATGCTGTGGGCTCGGCCACTGTGGGGTGCTTACTTCACGCCGACCGCGTCGGTCATGCGGTAGTACAGGCCATAGGGGTCGTCGGCCAGCACGGCGAATTTGCCCTCGACCACGATGGCATCGAGCGAATAGGCCACCGGCACCCGGGTCTTGACCTCCACCATGCTCTCAGGCCCGCCCGGCACACAGAAGGAGCAGGACATCGGCACCGAACTGAGCAGGAAGTGTTTCTGCTTCTCGCCCGGCTCCAGCGGCATCATGAAGCCCTGCACCCGTTGCGTCTTCTGGTTCAGTGCCTGCACCGGTACCGGGAACACCGGCAACACCTTGTTCTTGTCGGCCCGCGTGGTCACCGTGGTCAGGGTGTTCCATGACAGCACGTCGGTACGCTCCTGCAGCGGCGGGAACGGGCTGCTGGCACCATGCACCCCCGCCCCGGTGCCAGCCGGAAGGCTGACGGCGTCAGCAGCAGGCGCAGGCGCTTTGGTGGCAGTTGTGCCCTGCGCGGCGCACAGCAGTGGCATGCATACGGCACATACGGCAGCCAGCAGCAAGAAGGATGTGGGTTGGGTCTTCATGGTTTCACCTTGCATTGAGCAGCTGCGCAACATCGACACGGTAGGCGCTCCAACTCGGCAGCATGGCCGCCAGGCCAGCCACCAGCAACGCCACGGCGACGATCCAGAGTTCACCGGGAACCCAGATCCAGCCGCCCAGCGTGATCGACTTCTGCTGCTCCAGCGCGTAGCCTACCAGAGCCGCCAGCAGATGCCCACCCAGCAGCCCGAGCGCGCTGGCCACCAGTGCCAGCCACAGGGCCTGGCACAGCACCAGCCCCGCCACCATGGCCGGGCTGGCACCGAGCATGCGCAGCATTGCCAGGTCGTGCCGACGCTCATGCACCGCGCTCCACAGTGCGATGAAGACACTCAGGCCCGCCGTGAGCAGCAGTACGGCGCCGAAGCCGCGCAGCACATCGGTACCCACACCCACCAGGCGCAGCAGGCGGCTGATCTCCAACGCCGGTGCTGCCGCCTGCATGGCCGTGCTGCTGTTGACAAAACGTGGCAGGGAAGCGGCCGCCAGCGGGCTGCTGTAGCGGATCAGGGCCAGCGTGACTTCACGCGCCGGCTCAGCCGCAGACCCGGCATGCTCATGCACCTCCCACACGGATTCGGTGGCGGTGAGCACCAGCCGGTCCAGTACGCAACCGCAGGGCTGGAGCACGCCGCTGACGCTGTAAGGTGTGTCCACATGGCCACGGCCGCCACCGCCCAGGCCATGGGCGCCTGCAAAGTGTGCGCCGGTCCCAATGCCCGTAGCAGCCGCCACCTTGGCGCCCAGCACGGCCTGCATCGGACCGCTCCACACCTGCCCCTGGGCCAAAGTGGCGCCGTAGTGGCGGATGTAGTCCGGCGTGCTGCCAACGATGCGGAAACCCTGGAAGCTGTCGCCCAGGCTCAGCGGCATCAGCTGCCCCACCCGCGGATCGCGCGCCAGGGCCTGCACCTCGGACAGCGCAATGTTGCCAGTGGGCGCGTCGATATGGAACACACCGGTCAAGATCAGCTGGATCGGACTGCCCTTGGCACCGACCACCAGGTCGATGCCGGTCAGGTCGCGCTCGAATGCCTGGTCGACCTGGTGCGCAACCAGCATGACAAAGCAGATGGCGGCAAGGCCCAGCGTCAGCAGCCCCAGGTTGAGTGCCGCAGCCAGCGGCCGGGCAAGCAACAGGCGCAACCCCAGCACTAGCAATCTGGTAGCGGTACGTACTGTATTCATGCGCCTTGCGGCTCAGTTTGCGCCCCAAGATCGAGATTAAAGACGCATCCCAGTGCCGGCCCGACACGCCGGTCATGGGTGGCGATCACCAGCGTCGCACCACCGACCGACGCGCTCTCGCGCAGCAGCGCCAGTGCAGCGGCAGCGGCCGCGTCGTCCAGGCTGGCCGTGGGCTCGTCGGCCAGGATCAGCCGCGGCTGCAGCAGCAGTGCGCGGGCCAGGGCTACGCGCTGGGCCTGACCGCCCGAGAGCTGCCCTGGCCGGCGCCGGGCAAGATCGGCCACGCCCAACTGCTCCAGCACGTGCTGCACCCGCTGCGCAGCGACCGCAGTCTGCGGCCAGCCAGCGGCGAAATAGGCAAGTGCCACGTTGTCGCGCACGCTCAGAGCGTCGCTCAGATGCAGCTTCTGTGGCAAAAAGCCGATGCTGCGAGCACGCCAGGCGTCACGCGCCGCCGGGCCCAGTTGCTCCAGGTTCTGGCCGGCAACGCTGATCCGGCCGCCTGTGGCGCTCAGCAAGCCACAGGCCAGCGCCAGCCAGGTGGACTTGCCCGAACCGGATGCACCACGCAGCAGCAGCGTGGCGCCCTGGGGCAGCTCCAGATCGGGGAATATGAGGGCCGGGCCCCGAGGGTAGTGGTACCGCAGGCCACGGCTGGAAATCATGGCGACGCGGGGCTGATCCGAGGCTCCATGCTCAGTGCTTGACCAGCGATGCAAAGGTCTTGCGGAACTTCGCCACCTTCGGCCCGGCCACGGCCACGCAGTAGCCCTGGTTCGGATTCTTGGCGAAGTAGTCC
>JANMKM010000068.1:0-8394 GCA_031372035.1 Rhodoferax sp.
CGACTACGGCGTCTATGGCGTGCCCGAGACTTTCGTCATCGACCGAGCCGGCATCATCCGCTACAAGCACATCGGCCCGATCACCGAGGACGCGCTGCGCGACAAGATCGAACCGCTGCTGCGCAAGCTCAATGCCTGAGAGCACCTGCATGAAAGCACTGCGGCTGTCTCTGCGCCACGCCTGCGGCATCGGGTTTGCGGCCTGCCTGCTGGCCGTGGCAGCCACACTGGCGCCTGCAGCGGCTCAGGCTGCCGACGCGCCCAGCGTTTCCGCCAATCCGGAACTGGAAGCCCGCATGATGCTGCTGGCAGCGGAATTGCGCTGCCTGGTGTGCCAGAACCAGACCATTGCCGACTCCCACGCCGACCTGGCCGTGGACCTGCGTCAGCAGATCCGCCAACAGCTGGCGCAAGGCAAGACTGAGAGCGAGATCCTCGACTACATGACCGCGCGCTACGGCGACTTCGTGCTCTACCGCCCGCCGTTCAAGGCCAGCACCGCCCTGCTCTGGCTCGGCCCGGCCCTGCTGATGGCCGGCGCGCTGGGTTCGCTGGCGCTGGTGCTGCGCCGGCGCCAGCGCCTGGGCGCCGATGCGTTTGACCCCGACACCCCCGATGACGACGAACCCCCGCCCCATGTCCCGCAGCGCTGAACTCCGGACCCAGCTCTCCAATCTGGACGGCCTGATCGCCAGTGGCGTGCTGGCAGCCGATGCCGCGCGCCAGGCCCGGGCCACGCTGGAGGCCCGTTTGGTACAAGCCCAGCTGCAGGAAGGTGACGCGCCAGCGCGCCCGGCACCGCGGCTGGTGCTGGCCTTAAGCGCATTCGTGCTGGTCTTTGCGGTCGCCGGCTATGCCTGGCTGGGCAACCGCGAAGGCCTGGCCGTGGCGCCGGGGATGGCAGGAGCACTGGCGACGACCGAGGCCAGCCACGATGTCACGCCAGCACAGATGGCCGAACTGACCGAGCGTCTGGCCGAGCGCATGAAGAGCCGCCCTGATGATGTGGTGGGCTGGACCATGCTGGCGCGCTCCTACAGCGTGCTGGGCCGGCACCAGGACGCCGTGCCGGCGTACCAGCGGGTCATTGCCCTGAGCCCGAAGGACGCACAGGCCTATGCCGACTACGCCGACACCTTGGCCATGGCCAACGGCCGCAAGCTCGCGGGCGAGCCGGAGAAACTGATTGCCAAGGCGCTGGAACTGGACCCGGACAATGCCAAGGCGCTGTCACTGGCCGGTACCGTGGCTTTCGACCGCGGCGAGGCGGCACAGGCCGCGCGCTATTGGGAGCATGCACTGCGCAGTGTCGAGCCCGGCAGCGAAATGGCAACCCGGCTCCAGGGCGCCGTGGACGAAGCCCGACAACGCGCCGGGTTGCCAGCTCAGCCCAAGGGCGCAATGGCCGCCGCCACCCAGCAGCTGGCGGCCACCACGGCCGCACCAGCGCCTGCCGCCGCAGATGCCAAGGCTGCCGCCGCTGCTGCCGTGCAGCTGCGGGTGGCGCTGGCACCGGCTCTGCGGTCCCGGGCCGCGCCCGAAGACACCGTGTTCATCTTTGCCCGTGCCGTGGCCGGACCGAAGGCGCCGCTGGCAATCCAGCGCCGGCAGGTGAAGGACCTGCCGCTGGAGCTGACACTGGACGACTCCATGGCCATGAGCCCGGCGCTGCGCCTGTCTACAGTCAAACAGGTGATCATTGGCGCGCGCATCAGCAAGAGTGGAAACGCCATGCCACAAAGCGGCGACCTGCAGGGGCTCTCGGGTACCATAGCCGTGGGATCGCGAGGCCTGTCGTTGGAAATCGCCGAGATCCTGCCCTGATTGCTATAAAAATCGAAGTCTTCCGTGCTGTATCCATGCGCTTTGCAGGCCATTTCTCCGTTGAGAAGAGGGCTGGATCGGGCATCAGTGTCGGGCTATGACCATGCCACATGCCAAGGCTGATCTCGGGCGCCAGCACCGGCGGCAATGGCTGGTGGTGCTGGCCCTTCTGGCGGCTCTGGCAGTGGTCATGGCCTACTTCCTGCACAACGAGCGCGGACTGGCGCTGGAACGCGAACAGAGCCGCCTGCGCGCCAGCGCCCGGGTGGTGGACGAGAACCTGGGCCAGCAGCTCAGGGGCGCCAATGCTGCACTGGTCAATGTGCGCGATGACACGAGGCAGCTCAATGCAGAGGGCGAGCTGTTGCGCCTGACCTGGCGGATGCAGGCGCTGGCCGACGCCATGCCAGGCGTGCGCACCATGCTGATCTTTGACGCGCAAGGCATTGTGGTCGCGTCCAGCCGGCCGGAAGTGCTGGGGCTGGACCTGTCGCACCGGGCCTATTTCCAGCAAGCCAAAGCCGGCGGGTCGCCGGACACGCTGTACGTGTCCGAACCCTTCACCACGGCGCTCAATGTCTACTCAGTGAACCTGGTGCGGGTCTGGAAGCAGGCCGACGGCAGCTTTGGCGGCATTGTCACGGCCACGCTGGACCCGTCCTACTTCGAGGTGCTGCTGCGTTCGGTGCTGTACGAGAATGACGTGCGCACCACGCTGATCCACCACAGCGGCACAGTCTTCATGGGCGTGCCCGCCGTCAACGTTGGCAGCAACCGGAACGTCGCCCGGTCGGCTTCCTTCTTCCTGCAACACCGGGAATCCGGCCGGATCGAGAGCATGTTCATCGGCCCGGTCCTGGCCAACGCGGAGGAACGGGTGGTGGCCATGCGCACCAGCCAGCAGCAGAGCCTGCACATGGACCACCCGTTCGTGGTGACGGTCAGCCGGCCGCTGGCAGCGGTGCTCGCGCCCTGGTACGAGGCCTTGGAACTCAGCGCCCTGCTGTACGTGCTGCTGGCCGCAATGGTAGTACTGGGCCTGCAGCTGTTACAGCGGCAGCAGCGCACCATGACCAGCTTGCGGCTGGAACGCGAGCGCGAAACACGGGCTTACGCCGAGCGCCTGGACCTGGCGCTCGACGGCGCTCAGCTCGGGCTGTGGGACCTGGACCTGCAGACCGGCAAGCGCACCGTGGACGCCCGGGCCCAGGAAATGGCGGGCGACAGGCCAGGGGAGCCGGTAGACGACATGGACCAATGGGTCGCGCGCTGCCACCCGGACGACGCGCAAGCCTCGCGACAGGCACGCAACGAAAACGCGGCTGGCCGGACCGAGGCCTTTGTCACGGACTACCGGCTCCGCCACAAGGATGGGCACTGGGTCTGGATCCATGCCCGGGGCAAGGTGACGCTACGCGACGACAGCGGGCGCGCTCTGCGCATGACGGGAACCTACCTGGACGTGACCGAACGCAAGAACGTCGAGGCCCAGCTGAAACGCTCGGCCGAGCTGCTGGCCCGCATGAGCCGGGTGTCGCGCACCGGCGGCTGGGATTTCGACCTGCGCACCGGCCGCAGTACCTGGTCGTCCGAGATGTACCGCATCCGCGAGCTCGACCCCAGCGTGGAGCCGGATCAGCAGGTCATGATGGCCGCCTATGCACCGGAGTCCCAGGTCTTGCTGGCGGCAGCACGCGAAGCGGCAATCGGGCAGCAGACGCCGTGGGACCTGGAACTGCAGATGACCACCGCCAAAGGCAATGTCATCTGGGTGCGCTCCCAGGGCGAACCGGTGGTTGAGAATGGCGAGGTGGTGGGACTGACGGGTACGCTCAAGAACGTGACCTGGCGCAAGCAGTCACAGATCGACCTGAAGATCGCCAATGAAAAGCTGGAGCGCCTGACGCTGTCGGACGGCCTGACCGGCATCGGCAACCGGCGCCTGTTCGACCGCAGCCTGCAGGCCGAGTACCTGCGCAGTGCGCGCAACGGCCTGCCGCTGGCACTGCTGATGATCGACATCGACCACTTCAAGCGCTACAACGACCACTATGGCCACGCCCAGGGTGACGACTGCCTGCGCCAGGTGGCGCAGTTGCTGGCGGGCTGCTGCAAGCGCGCCGGCGATCAGCTTTGCCGTTACGGTGGCGAGGAATTTGCCATCCTGCTGCCCGGGGCCGACAGCGCCAGCGCCAGAGTTGTGGCCCAGGCCTGCCTGGATGCAGTGGCCCGGGCGCAACTCGCCCACGCGGCCTCACCCGTGGGGCCACATGTGAGCCTGAGCATTGGCGTCGCCAGCATGCTGGCAGTCACCCCAGTGACGCCACAGTCGCTGGTGGAACGTGCCGATGCGGCGCTGTACCGGGCCAAGCACCAGGGCCGGGCACGTTTCGTCGTGGCGCAGGAAGAAGCCCTGGCGCGGGCCGCCTGAAATCACGCCGGCCGAGCGCGGCAATGCGCAATTTCGGGGATTGGATATGCGGTGGACCCGCCAATCAACCTGCTCTTCCACCGGGCCAGCGCTTGGGATCGCGGGCATTGTGCACAACGGCAAGAACATGCACCAGATCGTTCCGGTCCACGTAGAACACGCCATACGGGAATCTGGACAACAGGGTACGTCGAATTCCGGGCAGGATTTCCGGATACAACAAGGGCGCCTGCTCAAGACGACGCACTTGAAGCTCCATGGCCGCTTGGTATTCCAGGCCCAGCCCTCGGCTTTGCGCTTCGTACCACTCGTATGCCTCGCCGATCTCGCGAACGGCTCTGACAGAAAACTTCAGCCGGTACGCCACGACCCGTTCTTCAATTGCGCCTTGACCTGATCCCAGGCAAACCCAGCCTCGGGGTCGCGCTCAAAGTCAACAAGACGGTCATTCAGATCCGACGCAAGCTCCGGCGAAACCTCAATCGCCTGCGGGAAAGCCGCAATGCTTTCCCAGATCAACCCAACCAGGTGAATGCGTTCCTGCACTGGCAGCGCAAGGATTTCAGCGACTGAGACATGAGACATACGAATTGATTAGCACGAACGACGATCGCAGGTAACTGCGACTCAGGCCAGTGCAGGATGCGCTATGCGCCGTCGCGTGTTGCCACGTAGCGCGCGCGTTGCATCTTGAACAGAAACAGCGTGCCAGTACCGCCATTCAGGAAAAACAGGCTCATCAAGTAGACGGACTCTCCCCCACTCAGTGCGACGGCGCGCGCCAAACCTAAAGTTCCAACAACGACCGTGCAGACCCCCACCCAAGCTGCGAACCCAAGCGCCAGAACTGCGTGTCGATAGTAGCCAGGTCCAAATAACTTATCGATGCCGGCCTCTAAACTGGCGCCTGGCAGACGGCTCGGCCGATACGGGAACAATGCAGAGATGGCACAGGCTATGCCAGGCACCATGGCCAGAACAATGCCTAATGGGCCGGAAGGAAAGTTCAAGGCCTCTTGTGACTGGGGCAGCTTCCAGCCACCATGGATCGCATAGGCCACTCCGACGATCCATGGCACCGCTCTAGCGAGCAAATTCGTGCGGGTGAGGTTACTGCGCATAGCGCACGGTGTTGAGCAAATGACTCTGGTTGTCGCAAACAATTGCCAAAAGTGCAGGCATTGCTTCTCCTCCCGTTGCTGGCGGCATCGTTCTCAATATCCTTCTTGAATTTCACGGAATAGCGTATGAACTTTCGAATTGACAAAGCCACTGAGTCAAGATTGTATTGATGCCCTCGCATCCGGCGATGAATAGAAGAGGTCGCGGGCATTGATAGGCGCAGCCTGAATGGTCTTGGTCAGGCAGGCCCATTCACACCGCCGAAGCCCAGGGGCGGGCAGCTGTCGACGCGCCTCTGCGATGCCGAGGAGCACAGGCGGCCAGGGTCGGTGCGAAGCGCTCAGTTGCGCGCTGTTTGAGGGGCGAAGCCCCGAGTTTGCGCAACTGCCCTGGTCGCCGAGCACCGCAGGGGAGTCCTGCAGCGCAGTGCAGCGAAGCGCAACGCAGCGGAAGGACCGAGTAGTGAAGCGGCAACAGCTGTCCGCCCCTGGCTCGACCCACCAACCAACGTTCCCCGGACACAGGTGGACTCAGGTAGCCCTTGTCAACGGCGCCCCCGGCGAAAACCCATCGACACCGCAGACCAGTTCCCCCGGATCATTGGCACTCACGCCCAGGTCGTTCTTGGCCTGGGCCACGCCCATGTCGCGCGGCAGGGTTACGCCGTTCTTCACGGCCAGGATCTCGGCCATCACGCTAACGGCAATCTCCGGTGGCGTCTTGCTGCCGATGTAGATGCCGATAGGGCCGCGCAGCCGCTGCAGGCTGGCCTCGGTCTGCTCGAAGTGCTCCACCATGCGCTGGTGCCGGGCCTCGTTGTTGCGGCGCGAGCCGATGGCGCCAACGTAGAAGGCTTCGGTCTTCAGGGCTTCGAGCAGCGCCAGGTCGTCGAGCTTGGGGTCGTGCGTCAGCGCCACCACGCAGCTGCGCCGGTCCGGCTTGAAGGCCGTCACCACGTCGTCCGGCATGTCGCTCAGCACCCGCACGCCGGGCACTGACCAGCTGCCGCGGTATTCCTCGCGCGGGTCGCACACCGTCACCGCGAAGCCGCTGAAGATCGCCATGGTCGCCAGGTACTCCGTGAGCTGGCCGGCGCCGATCAGCAGCATGCGGTATTCGGGACCGAAGGTGTTGAGCAGTTGCTCCGGGCCCAGTGCCAGTTCCGCCGGCGTGGCGGCAGTGCTAAGCGTGACAGCGCCGTCTGCCAGGCGCACCGTGCGCTGCACCAGCTGCCCTTGCGCCAGCAGATCCACCAGCTGGCCCAGGCTGGCTGCGTCCGGGTCGTACTCCAACAGCAACTCCAGCGTGCCGCCACATGGCAGGCCGAAGCGATGCGCCTCGTCGGCACTGATGCCGTACTTGACGAAGCCGGGTGGCCCGCTGGGCAACTGGTGCGGCGCCGAGCCTTCAGCAGGCACGGCTGGCTGCGCATAGGCCTGGGTGAAGCGGTAGATCAGGTCGTCCTCGATGCAGCCGCCGGAAACCGAGCCGACCACGGCGCCGTCTTCGCACAGCGCCATGATCGAGCCGATGGGCCGCGGCGACGAACCCCAGGTGCGCACGACCGTGGCCAGCAGCGCGCGTTTGCCCGCAAGCCGCCAGTCGCGCAGCGTGCGCAACACCATCACATCCAGATTTTCCATGGGCCTCTCCCCTGACTTCAGCGCCGCACCAGCCAGACCACCACGGCCAGTGCCACGGCACCTGCCACCCACACCCATGTTGGAACACCTGATTTGGCTGCAGCGCCCGTGGAATCAGCACGGACAGCTACTTCTTTTGTAGCGTCCGGGGCCGGATAGCGGCGCTGCATCTCATCATCAAAGCGCTTGAAGAAGTCCTCGGCCATGGACTTGGCAGCGCCGTCGATCAGCCGCTGGCCCAGCTGCGCCACCTTGCCGCCGACCGAGGCATGCACCGTGTAGCCCAGTTCGCAACCAGTGCCGGCGGGCGTGAGCTGCACCTGGGCCTTGCCCTTGCCGAAACCCGCGGCGCCGCCCTGCCCGTCAAAGCTGATGGTGTAGCTTTGCGGTGCCACGATGTCGGAGAGCGTGATCTTGCCGGCGAACCTGGCCGAGACCGGACCGATCTTCAGCGCCATGCCGATGCTGTACTGGTTCTCGCCCGAAGGTTCGACCTTGTCGCACCCGGGAATGCAGGTCTTGAGCACCTCCGGGTCATTCAGTGCGTCCCAGGCCTGTTGCTGTGTCACCGCCAGCGTGCGGCTGCCTTGCATGTCCATCGTTCATCTCCAATATGGGTGCCAACCTGACGACACCGTGAATTTCTCAACACTTGCGACATTTCGCCCCCCTTGTTCAGGGGATGGTCCTTTGCCACCCAACTCCTAGACTGCATGGCATCGCATCAGAACCCGGGCGCGTCCCTGCAGACCCCCCAAGTTGACGCGAAGTCCCTTCAAACCTTAACAGGAGTTTCACATGCGATCCAAAATTCTGGCTGCCCTGGCAGCAACAAGCCTGGGCCTGATGCTCTCCGCATGCGGTGACTCCGACGGCCCGGCTGGCGGCGGCGCGGCGGCCACCAGTACCACGATCAGCGGCTCTGCCGTCAAGGGCCCGGTCAACGGCGCCACCGTGACGGTGAAGAACGCCAGTACCGGCGCGGTGCTGGGCACCACCACCACCGGTGCCGGTGGCACCTACAGCCTGGCCGTGGCCTTCAGCGGCGACGTGATCGTGGAAGTATCGGGCGGGACCTACACCGATGAGGCCACCGGCGCCTCGACTGCGCTGGCAGCGCCGCTCAAGGTGGTGCTCAACGCTAACGGCGGTGCGGTCACCGGCGTAGTCACGCCCCTGACCACCATGGCCTATACCTACGCCTTTGGCAGTGGCTCCAGTGTCAGTGCTGCCAGCTTCAACACCATGGCCGGCACCCTGGCAACCCAGTTCAACCTGAACGGCGTGAACCTGGCAACCACGGTGCCTGCCGTGAACCTGGCAACCACGGTGCCTGCCGTGAGCGGCACGCTCAACGACTACGGCCGCGTTCTG
>JANMKM010000078.1:0-1768 GCA_031372035.1 Rhodoferax sp.
TACGAAAGCGGTCAGTTGCGTGGCAACCACCTGATTCAGGCGCGCCGGGTCATCGAAAAGCGCCGCTCACTGGGCCGCTCGATTGCCCGTGGCGCATCACGCAAAGTGTCAGACGTCACGTCCTCCAGCCTAATCAGGACCTACCAGAACGAGGTCGGACGTCAAAAGCTGATAGTCAAGAAGGCCGAATTTGCGCAGCAACGCTTGCTCTTTGTCGTCGAAGCCATGCGCCAACTCCTGGCGGATGAGAACTTCACCAATCTGCTTCGAGCCGAAGGACTCGAGACCCTGCCGAAATACATCGCTGAGCGCGTGTGGCCAGGGGGACATGCTGCATGACGCTGCCGCATTTGGGATTCATCCCGGACCCCATGACGATCTCGTTCGACCGATTGCTGCCCTCCCACAAAACACCTGAGGGCCTGTTGATCTCCCGAAAGTTCAAACAGATCGTCTCCTCGATTGATGCAATCGGGCTGATTGAACCGCTGACCGTCGCCAAGGCGGACAAAGTCAGCGGCCTTCACCTGTTGCTCGATGGGCACATTCGAATGTTCGCATTGCAGGAGCTGGGTTTCACCGACGCGCCGTGCCTGATAGCAACGGACGACGAAAGCTACACCTACAACAACAGGGTCAACCGTCTGTCGACCATCCAAGAGCATTTCATGATTCGCCGCGCCGTAGACCGTGGGGTCGCACCGGCACGGCTGGCGAAATCCCTGGAGCTAGACCTTGAGCTCATCACCAAGAAAATCAACCTGCTTGACGGGATCTGCTCGGAGGCGGTACGAATTCTCAGGGACCAGCAGTTCTCGGCCAACCTGAGTCCCGTCCTTCGCAAGATGAAGCCAACTCGGCAGGTGGAATGTGTGGAGCTGATGGTCGCCACCAACAACATCACGGTGGCATATGCACAGGCCCTCCTGGCGGCGACGGCCAGCAACATGTTGGTCGATGCGGACAAGCCCAAGAAGATCAAAGGTGTCACCGCCGAGCAGATGGCAAAAATGGAGCGTGAAATGGCAAACCTTGAAGGCCAGTTCAAGCTGGTCGAACAGTCATACGGTCAGGACGTCCTCAACCTGGTGCTGGCCAGGGGGTACTTGGCGAAGTTGATGGACAACGAAGCAGTCATCCGTTTCCTGTCCCAGAATCAACCAGATGTCTTGAGTGAGTTCGCCGCCATCGTTCAGACGGTGTCGCTGGACAAATAGGCGGTGCGTGGCGATCGGCCAACCGTTGCGGAGGCCACCACGTCACTGCCCGACCGGTCTCGCCAAAAATCAGCCACGCCTTCATCCGACGCAACCGACGAGGCGACCGGCCACCACAATGCGCCGGTGCCGCACCACGCGTGCCTGTACGGATTGGTCGGAGAGGTTGGGTGCGTCGGTGCTGAAGGGACCGAGACCAACCCTTACGCCATTGCGGCCAATTTCATGGCCTACCTATCCTGCGCGATTGGGCGTGGCGTCTACTTGCCCATTGGCAATACGTGGCACCACGCCCGTCTTTTCTGCCTGCACGTTGGCCGTTCTGGCCGTGGCCGCAAGGGTGATGCATTGTCACTGGTCATGCGGCTCGACCACGCCGTGCGGGAACTGAATCCAGCGTTTGCACCGCCGGTCCACCGGGGAGGACTCTCAAGTCGGGAGGGCATCGTTGCCCTTATGCACGACGGGTACATGCAGGGCAAGCAGACAGTGGCGCCGATCGCTGACAAGCGCCTGTGGGTGGTGGAGTCAGAGTTTTCCAACGTGTTGCA
>JANMKM010000084.1:0-6040 GCA_031372035.1 Rhodoferax sp.
GCCGAATGGGCTCCATGCAGATGGCATGAGAAGAAAACGCCAGTCCAGGGGTCCAGAAAACGCCCTGTAGGACCTCCTGCACGAAGCCAGGAGACTCATCCGCGCGGTTTCAAGAAAATCTTGCTGGAATTGGCCATCAACGGTCCGGTCGCCACATGTTCTGGCGCCCAGACTCCTAGCTGCAGCCAGGGTGGTTGACGATAGCTCGCAGGGCGTCGCTGTTGAGGATCTGCACATGGCGCTGGCGCACCGCGATGATGCCGTCTTCCGAAAATTTGGAGAAGGTGCGGCTCACGGTCTCCAGCTTCAGCCCCAGGTAGCTGCCGATCTCCTCACGTGTCATGCGCAGCACCAGCTCCGAGCTGGAAAAACCCCGCGCATGCAGGCGCTGCAGCAGGTTCAGCAGAAAGGCCGCCAGCCGCTCTTCGGCCCGCATGCTGCCCAGCAGCAGCATCACGCCGTGTTCGCGCACGATCTCCCGGCTCATGATGCGGTGCATGTGGTGGTGCAGTGAGCTCACTTCGCGCGATACCTCCTCGATCCGGTCGAAGGGCAGCACGCAGACCTCGGCGTCTTCCAGGGCCACCGCGTCGCAGGTGTGGTGGTTGTTGACGATGCCGTCCAGGCCGATGATCTCGCCGGCCATCTGGAAGCCGGTGACCTGATCGCGCCCGTCCTCGGCCGTGACGCAGGTCTTGAAGAAGCCGACCCGGATTGCAAACAGCGCCTGGAAGGTCTCGCCATTGCGAAACAGCGGGCTGCCGCGTTTGACTTTGCGCCGGATCGCCACCAGGTGGTCGAGCTGCTCGATCTCATGCGGATTCAGCCCCAGCGGCATGCACAGCTCGCGCAGGTTGCAGTTGGAGCACGCCACCTTGATGGCGAGCGGGTCCACCCCCTGGCGTTGTGGCATCTGAATCAGGGTGGCGGTGTGGGACTGCATCGAATGAACTTCCATGGTGGGGGTTCTCATGACCTGCATCAAATTGTCCCTGCCCAGTACCGCTGCAGCTTGATCCAGATCAAGCGCGGGGACGCGGGACGCGGCACAGTGCAGCCGATGAACATTGTTTCGCCCGAGATGTTGCGCCGCTATGACATTGCCGGCCCGCGTTACACCTCCTACCCCACAGCGGACCGCTTCGTCGAGGCCTTCACGGCTGCCGAATATGTGCAGGCCCTGGAACAGCGCCGCACCGGGCCTACGGCGCTGAGCCTGCCGCTGTCACTGTATGTGCACCTGCCGTTTTGCGAGTCGCTGTGCTACTACTGCGCCTGCAACAAGATCATCACCAAGCACCATGACCGCGCCGCGACCTACTTGCGCTATCTGGGGCGTGAGGTGGACCTGCACACCGCCCACCTGGGCCTGGGGCACGGCGTGTCCCAGCTGCACCTGGGTGGCGGCACGCCGACTTTTCTGTCTGATGCCGAACTGAGCGAGCTGATGGCCATGCTCAAGCGCAGCTTTGCGCTGGTGCCGGGCGGAGAGTATTCGATCGAGATCGACCCCCGCACTGTGAATGCAGCCCGGTTGGAGCATATTGCGGCCCTGGGCTTCAACCGCATCAGCTTCGGCGTGCAGGACTTTGACCCGGATGTGCAGCGCGCCGTGCACCGGATCCAGCCGGCCGAACAGGTGTTTGCCCTGATGGAGCAGGCCCGGCGCATCGGCTTCGACTCGATCAACGTCGATCTGATCTACGGCCTGCCGCGCCAGACGCCCGAGTCCTTTGCCCGCACGCTGGAGCAGGTGGGCCGGCTGCGTCCGGACCGCATTGCGCTGTACGCCTATGCCCATCTGCCGGAGCGCTTCAAGCCGCAGCGTCGCATCATCTCGGCCGACTTGCCGGGTGCTGCCGCAAAGATCGCGATGCTGTCGCAGTCACTGCTGAGTTTTCTGAGCGCGGGCTACGTCTATGTCGGCATGGACCACTTTGCGCTGCCGGATGACGCCCTGGCCGTGGCCAAGCGCCAGGGCCGGCTGCACCGCAACTTCCAGGGATACAGCACCCAGCCCGACTGCGACCTGATCGGCCTGGGCGTGTCGGCCATCGGCCGGGTTGGTGCCACCTACAGCCAGAACGCCAAGAGCCTGGAGGAGTACTGCGACCACCTGGACCAGGACCGGTTGCCGGTGGTGCGGGGACTGGCCTTGTCGCGCGACGACCTGGCCCGTCGCGCCGTCATCATGGCCTTGATGTGCCAGGGCCAGCTGTCATTCGAGTCGATCGAGCTGGCCTGGCTGCTGGACTTTCGCAGCTACTTTGCGTCCGAGCTGGTGGCATTGCAGGAACTGGCCGGGCAGGGCCTGGTGACGCTGGATGATGCCGGTGTGCAGGTCACGGCCAATGGCTGGTTTTTCGTACGGGCCGTGGCCATGGTGTTTGACCGCTACTACCAGGCCGACCGCAACCGCGCGAAATTCTCACGCATCATATGACCGCGACCCTGGTCTGGACCGCGCTGCTGATGGGGCTGGTGGGCGGATCGCACTGCGCCGCCATGTGCGGGCCGGCCTGCGCCGGCCTGACGCGCCTGGGCGCACGCTCCAGCACCCGGGCGATGCTCAGCTTCCAGGTCGGACGCCTTCTGGGTTATGCCGGTGCCGGAGCTGCCGCAGCAACGGCGGTGCAGAGCCTGGCCTGGCTCACGGCCCAGACCAGTGCGCTGCGCCCGGTCTGGACACTGTTCCATGTGGCCGTGCTGGGCTGGGGGCTGATGTTGCTGCTGCTGGCCCGGCAACCGGCGTGGGTGCAGAGCGCCGGGGGCGCGGTGTGGACGCGGCTACGCCCTCTGGCGCTGGGTCGCTGGGGGCTGCTGGTCAGTGGCGCGCTGTGGGCCTTCATGCCCTGCAGCCTGTTGTGGTCGGCACTGCTGGTGGCCGCACTCAGCGGCGGCGCACTGCAGGGCGCGTTCACGATGGCGATCTTTGCCCTGGGCAGTGCGCTGTGGCTGGTGCTGGCGCCGAGCCTGTTGCTGCGGTTGCAGGTGTTGGGCAACCGCTGGCGGGAAGACGGGGGCACGCGGATTGCGGGTGCCTTGCTGGTGCTGGTGGCGTTGTGGGCCTTGTGGATGGATATGGCGCAGCGGATTGCGCTGTGGTGCGAGCCAATATCAGGCGTTTGATTGGTTGCCAGCATCGGGCAGTGCCGGCTCCCGGGCGTCAATATGCCGGGACGAGGAAGCCGAAGCCGAAGCCGCCACCACCAGCACGAACAAGGTACCCAGACCAATAATTGCGACGTTGCCCAGCAGAATTGCCATGTTGTTCTTTCTCACCTGTGTTTGAAGGATTGCCGGTTCGCTGACCGGCCCCTGGAACCTGGCTGCTCATGCAGCACGGGTTCATGCATTGCATTGTCGGGCGCAGATGTGTCAGTGCGGTTTCAACCGCGCGGGCTTTGTATCACTTGTATCGAATCAGCGGCGCGAAGCGTGAAAAAGTTCATGCTTCGGCGGCGCGCAAGAAAAGCCCGCGCCGGGCAACGTGATCAGCTGCCGGCCAGCACCCGCCACGCCGGAAATTCCACCCCAATGGCGGGTGCCTCGATCAGGCCGCAGGCCACCAGGCCGTCATCACTGCCGGCCTCGCACAGGTAGACCGCAATCGCCCCGCGCTGCTGCGCGGTGGGCACGAGCGCCCAGCCCACCGGCAAGTCGCGTGTGGCGCTCTGGTACCGTGCCTGCAGGAAGGTGGAAGCATTAGCTTCCAGAATCTCGCGCCCGGCTGTGGAAACGCTGTCACCGACGGTGGCCACCTCCACCTGCAGGCTCGGCGCGCTGGCCGGCCACTGCACCTGCAGGCCGTGGCCTTCCAGGTGGCGACCCACATGGGCCGGCACGGCGTAGGCCAGCGGCCGCTGCACCAGCTGTTCGGGCACAAAGCGGGCGTAGTGCGGCACGCGGGCGACCACCGGCGCACCCTGCAGTGTGTAGGGCTCGCGCGTGGGTATGTCCACCAGGGTGTCGGGCCAGGCCTCCAGCCGGTAGCGCACAGCCACCTGCTCCGGCGGCTGGGTGCATGCAGCCAGCAGCGCAACAATCTCGGACCCCTCAGCCGCCACAAACTGCAAGGCCTCGCGCAGCACCGCATAGGTGGCCAACACCCGGGCCTCGAAGCTCTGGTAGGAATAGGTCTCCAGCAGCAGGTCCAGCCGGTTGGTCAGGCCGCGGTAGTTGCCGCCAAAGCGCGGGTGGTGGGTGTAGGTCATCCAGCCCATGCCGCTGCCGCCCTCGTCGCGCAGGAAGTTGCCGTACCAGAAGATGTCCAGGCCTTCGCTGCGCTGCACCGCGGCGCGAACCGCGGGCATCATGCACTCGCGCATGTAGACCACCGGCTCGCTCCTGCCACTGTGTTCGCAATGCGGCACATCAAAGGAGAGGGCAAAGCGGTGGATCGAGCCATTGGTGGCATGGCAGTCGATCGTCAGGTGCGCGTTCCAGGGCTGGCAGACGCGGCGCTGCAGCAGCTGCATCTCCACGGCCTGCTGACGCATGTAGTCGCGGTTCAGGTTGATGCCGGCGGCCGTATTGCGCGTGCCCACGCCGCTGTCGGGTCCGATCTGCCCGGCAAAGTGCTTCACATCGAGCTTGCGGTTCTCCGGGCTGATGCGGTCGTTGCCGTCAGCATTGAACAGCGGCACGACAACCAGCGTCAGGTGCTCCAGCAGTTCGCCATGCACGCCCGCCAGCAGGTCCCGCACCAGCATCAGCGCCGCCTCCTTGCCCTCCACCTCGCCGGCATGGATGCCGCACAGCACCAGCACCACCGGCAGACCCGTTGCATGGACTGCGGCCGGCGTGAAGTGGCCCCGTTGAGAGAGCACCAGCAGCGGCAGCAGCCGACCCTCGGGCGTATGGCCGAAGTCGCTGATCGCCAAGCGCGGGTCGCGCAATTCCCGCAACTGCTCGATGAAAGCCAGCACGTCTGCGTGCAGCGAGGTGACTTGGTAGTTGCTGCGCTCGGCTACGGTGAGGGGTTCGTGTGAGGTCGGCAGGGGCATGGGCGGAGCTTGAAGTCAGCCGCCCAAACGCTTGCGCGAGACCCTTGCAGCAGCAGCCAAGGCCAGTCCCAGCAGCGCCAGGCTGGCGGGTTCGGGCACGCCTTGCGTGTCTTGCGTGGTCAGATTGTCGATGCCGGTATTGAGCTGGCCACCGTTGGTTGTGATCCAGGTAAAGGAGGTGATCGAGCCGACACTGGTCACGCCCAGGTGGCCGATGAAGTCGAGGCCGGACGCAGTGGTGAGTGTGTCCAGCAACGTGGCGCCGGAATAGATGTTCAGGGTGGTCGGGCCCAGGCCGTTGAAATAGGCGTCAAAGCCGAAGGCCGATACCGGCGTGTCAAAGCTCACCTGGAACGCCTCATCACCATTGACGGCCAGAACATTGGTGGTCAACGTCCCGACGCCAGCACCAAAGTTGTTGTAGCCGGGGATCGCGATCACAAAATTGGGACCTGGCACGCCTACGAGCGATGTGTAGTTCACACCGTTGTGGCTGAAGCTGGGCCCAAGCACGGCATTGCTCGGTTGCCCGGTCGCCTCGAAGTTCTCGACCAACGCTGCCGAGGGGGCGGCGGCGTTGTAGGCTGCCTGGTTATTCAGGAATACCGTGGCATGCGCTGTCGCGCCCAGGGCCAGGCAGAGTGCGCCGGTGGCCAGGCCACGCGCTGCGGTCAAAACGTGCATGTCGGTTGTCCTTGAGATGGGCTCTGCGGCCCACGCCTGTAGACCGTCTGCCCAAGTAATGCAATCATCATGCCGCCTTTACAAAACAAGGACTTGGGCATACCTTGGCGGGTACGCTGTAAGCAAATCCGACGCGGGTTTGCCCTGACATCAGGCAACTGGTTGATCAGTCAGCCTTGGGCGGCTGCAGCAAGGGCAGGGCGGAGCTGCCCGAGAGCAGCCCCGCCTTGGCATAGGTCATGAGCTTGTCGCGGGTGTCGGCGATGTCCAGGTTGCGCATTGTGAGCTGGCCGATGCGGTCTTGCGGCGAGAAGCTGGAGGCGCCTTTTTCCATGGTCAGGCGCTCGGGC
>JANMKM010000091.1:0-6116 GCA_031372035.1 Rhodoferax sp.
AGGGTGTCCTCAAGGCTGGCTTGTTCAGGTGCGCGAGCAAGCGGGACGCCCTGTCCAAACGTAGGCGCCCTTCGGAAATTGCCAACTCAATGAAAGCTCCCGCATCAAGGTCCGTTCCGGCTTGCCCTACCAGTTTCAAGACTGCTGCATCTGCGAGGTCGCGAACAGCGGTGCGCATGAGCCCACGCCGGGCAGCAGGTGCGAGTTCGCCGTACATGGCGATCAGGTGCATGACATCCTGCAGCGCGCCTCTGACTGCCCCCCTGTCCGATTCAATCATGCTCGGCTTGCCCTCACTCGTTGTTGTTTGGCGGCACTGCACTCGCTCCCGTCAGGTCGCCACCTGCCAGATTCCCAATATACCGGGAAGACCGATGCAGGGAAAGCTCAGAGATTCACCATATCGTGGGCAAGAACTCTGGAGCATTCGAACTGGCATTTGGCGCTGCACTGCGCCGACTGCGCCATGCAGCACGCCTGTCTCAAGAGCAGCTTGGGCTGGAGGCAGGGATTCAGCGCAACTTTGTGTCCCTGATTGAGACCGGGCAGACACGGCCAACCATCACGACGATCAGCAAGTTGGCTCGCGCCTTGGGCATGAAGGCGTCTGAGCTGGTGGCCGAAGCTGAGCGCGAGGCCGCGCCGCGGCACAAAGGGCGGCGCCCGCCTTCGCCTTGAAGGCTCAGTAGCCGTTGCCGGCCGAACCAGTACAGGTAACAGGCGCTGTTGGAATGCCTCAGTCGCATCGTCGCCACATTTCGCCGCAGCCAGATTCTCCATAGACGCAGCGGTTTCTCGCTGCTGCGCCAGCACAGACTCAAAGAATGCATTGGCTTCAGTCCTGAGCAATTGAAAACTGCCAGTGTGCCCGCGCCGGAACACATGACCCCGCGCGTCCCGCCTCAGGGCTATGGACAGGGTGTTGTTTGCCCGATGTTGTGGGCCAGATGCGTGAGTTGACAAACAGGATTTCCATAGGACCATTCAGGCTTCAACAACTGCAAGGTACCCGAAATGGTGACAAAGATTCTTCAACCTGTAGCTCTCGCACTCGAAGTGCGGACTTCGCTGCCGACCGCTGAAGCCGCCTTCCATCTGAATCGTGCCCAACAGACGCTACGTCTCTGGCATTGCCACGGCACCTATCCGCCGGGGTTACGACCGCGAGTAGTCCATGGGCGCCTTGCGTGGCCCGTAGAGGGCATCCGGCGCGTGCTGGGAGTATCAGCATGAGTGCGGTGTCTTTGTGCGGAAGCCAGAAGAGTGTCAAGGCCGAACTCGTCCGTGCTCGTGCCACCTATTCGGCTACACCCAACGATTTGCGCGTTGAGATTGAGGAGTTCCAGCAACTGCAAGCGAAGCTCGCACGGGGTGGTATAGGTCTCGACCGCACTGACGGACGAGATGGCGCCTCCGAGTACCTCTTGGAAATCGGCGGAGTTGTCCATCGCCCCCCTTCATTCGACTGGCTCAGGATGTTGCGAGACCTACCCTGGCACAAGATGTAAGCCTGTCATCGTGCCTACCCACGGCGGGAACACAGCGCCAAGGACCCGCTAATGGGATTGGCATGCCGATGAGCTTCGCAGCCAAGGTGCGAGCCGCACCTTGGCTGCTTTCATCCGACACAACCTCGATCCCGTTTTGGACTTCGGACAAAGTTTGCGCTCGCTTGGGAGAGTGCGTACGTGGTGACCACGGCTTGTAGTCCCGACCTTACGGCCCTGCCTTCGAACCTGAGAGCTGGCTATCCTAGAATGATCTCAACAAAACAGGGGACCATGGCTCGCATCTTTGACAATATCGATAAGGACTTGCTGTCAGCTTTGCGCGCCACGATGCAGGTCTCGCATCGGTCCGATTTCTGTGTGGGATACCTGAACTTGCGCGGGTGGCAGGCTATCGACGACCTTGTTGACCCATGGGCTCCTGCACTGGGGCAGGTGTGCCGGGTCCTGGTTGGCATGCAGCGACCGCCACATGAAGAGATTCGGGAGCTGTATCGGCAGGCGGATGATTCTGGTTTGATTGACAACGCAACCGCCAGCCGCCTCAAAGTCCAGTTTGCTGCGCATCTGCGTGAGCAGATCACCTTGGGCATCCCCACAGGGCACGACGAAGCCGGTCTTCGTAATCTTGCCCGGCAACTCAGAGCTGGGCAGGTCGTGGTGAAGCTTTTTCTTCCCTATCCCCTGCATGCCAAACTGTACCTTTTGTTCCGCGATGACGCGAACAATCCCGTCACCGGGTTTGTCGGCAGCAGCAATCTCACTGTAGCCGGCCTGTCGCGACATGGCGAATTGAATGTCGATGTTCTCGACCACCTAGGGACTGAAAAACTTTCACAATGGTTTGACGCGCGTTGGGGTGACCGTTGGGCGCTGGATGTATCAGCCGATCTGGCAGCAATCATCGAAACCAGTTGGGCGCGCGAAGATGCTATTCCACCGCATCACATCTACCTGAACATTGCGTACCACTTGAGCACTGAAGCCCGCGCCGGCCTGAGCCAGTTCCGCTTGCCAGGGCGGTTTGAGCAAGAGCTGTTCGAGTTCCAGAAGAGCGCAGTCAAAATCGCCGCCCGCCACCTGCACCGTCGAGGTGGCGTGATGATTGGCGACGTAGTGGGCCTGGGCAAGACCATGATGGCCACCGCACTGGCTCGCATGTTTGAGGACGACCTGGGGTACGAAACGCTCATCATCTGCCCCAAGAACCTTGAGCCGATGTGGGAGAGATACCGGACAGAGTACGGCTTGCGCGGCATGGTATTGCCTGTGTCGCAAGTCACCAAGAAGCTGCCCGACCTCAAACGTTACCGGCTGGTGCTGATTGACGAGAGTCACAACCTGCGTAACCGCGAAGGCCGGCGCTACAAGGCCATTGCCGACTACATCAAGAGCTGCGACGCCAAGGTCATCTTGCTCACTGCCACGCCATACAACAAGACGAAGACCGACCTGTCTTCGCAGTTGCGCCTCTTCATTGACGAGCGGGCCAACATCGGCATTCGGCCCGAGCACTATATGCGCAAGGCGGGAATGAGCGAGGCCGAGTTCGAACGCAGGCACCAGTGCAAAGTCAACTCCATACTTGCCATCGAATGGAGCACCGAGTTTGATGACTGGCGCGAACTCATTCGCCTTTACATGGTGCGGCGCACCCGCAGCTTCATCATCCAGCACTACACGCAGCCCGACAAAAACGGCCGCAACTTTATCACCGGCCGAGATGGCGAAAAGCGCTATTTCCCGGTGCGCAAGCCGCGCTCTGTGGCGTTCCCGGTTGATGCGGCGGACCCGGCAGACCGCTATGCGAGGCTTTTCTCCCGTCAAGTCGTGGACGAGATCAACGCCTTGCATGTGCCACGCTACGGCCTGGGGCTCTATGTGGACCCAATTGCGGAGAAGTCCGCCAATGCCGCCGAACGCAAGCAGATCGAAAACCTGGGGCGCGCCGGCAAGCGGCTCATGGGCTTTTGCCGCACCAACTTGTTCAAGCGGCTGGAGTCCAGCGGCTTTTCGTTCCTGCAGTCGATTGACCGGCACATCCTGCGCAATCAGATTTACCTGTATGCCATTGAGAACGGGCTGGACCTGCCCGTCGGCGTGCTCGACGCCGGCTTGCTGGACCTGGAACGTGTGGACGAAGACGCTGATGGACTGGAAGGCGATCAAGAGGACTTGCTGGATGGCATGGTCGAGGCGGTGGCCGATGAGATCACCGTGCCCAACACACTGGCCCGCGCCAAAGCCGTCTACCAACAGTACGCCACCGAGTACAAGCGCCGCTTCAAATGGCTGCGCCCCAGCCTGTTCCGCTCCAGTTTGGCCAATGACCTCGCGCAGGACACCCAAACCTTGACTGAGTTGCTACGCAGCCAGGGCGAGTGGGACCCGGCACACGACCAGAAGCTGGCCGCACTACACAAGCTGGTGACCCTGACCCACGGGAAGGAGAAGGTGCTGATCTTCACGCAGTTTGCGGACACGGCGCGCTATCTCTCACGGGAACTGCGCAAAGCCGGCGTGACGCATGTGGAGGTGGCCACTGGCGCCAGCATGGACCCCTATGCATTGGCCTGCCGCTTCTCGCCAAAATCCAACAACAAGACGGTGACTAAGGCGGACGAAGTACGTGTGCTCATCTGTACTGACGTTCTGTCCGAAGGGCAGAACCTGCAAGACAGCAGCGTGGTCGTCAATTTTGATTTACCCTGGGCCATCATCCGCCTCATTCAGCGCGCGGGCCGGGTGGACCGCATTGGTCAGCGTGCGGAGGAGATCAACTGCTATTCATTTTTGCCAGCTGACGGTGTGGAGCAGCTCATCCAGCTGCGCTCGCGCATCCGTCAACGCCTACAGGAAAACGCGGAAGTAGTGGGCACCGATGAGGCCTTCTTTGAGGATGAAGAAGCCAATACCATACGGGACCTGTACACCGAGCAACAGGGCGTGTTGGACGATAGGGACGACGAAGTGGACCTTGCGTCATATGCTTGGCAAATCTGGAAGCAGGCCACGCAAGATGATCCTGACCTCGCCCGCGTCGTTGAGTCGTTGCCGCCCGTGGTGTATTCGGCCAAGGCTTTTGTGCTGGATGAGGCCCGCTTTCCGTTGCTGGGCGCAGAGGCGGCGCACGGGGGTGCGCTGGTATATGTGAAATCCCCTGAGGGCAACGATCACCTGGCCTGGGTTGGTTCCGACGGCAAGACGGTCACTGAGTCCCAGTATGCAGTGCTGCGCGCGGCGGAGTGCTCGCCAGAAACGCCTGCTGTGCCACGGCTGGAGAACCACCACGAGCTGGTGGCCAATGGCTTGAAGCTGTCCGTCAGCCAAGACAAAGCTGTGGGCGGCGGCTTAGGTCGGCCCAGCAGCCCGCGCAGACGTGCATATGAAAAGCTCAAGGCATATGCCACCGAGCAGATGAAAACCCTGTTCCGTGACGAAGAACTGGAGCGCGCTCTGGACGACATGTACCAACGGCCCTTGCTGGAGACGGCCGGCGACGTGCTCAACCGCTTGATGCGCAGCGGCGTCAACGATGAAGAGCTGGCCGAGGCCGTGAAGTCATTGCGGGAAGAGGGCCGCCTGACCTATACCGAAGACGATGCGTCACTGCGCGAGCCGCGAGTAGTGTGCTCCTTGGGCTTGATCGCGGAATAGGCGCCATGGCAAAACTTGACTTTCCCGCCTTTGAAAAGTATCTCTCGGCGCTTGAGTTTGCCCGCTTGTTTGTGGACGTGCTGGGCTGGAATCGCGCCACTACTGAAGGCGCCTGGGCAGCAGATGCCGCAGGGGAATTGCCTTTTTCCCGCCGAACCGTGGCCGAGCTGGGTGGCGTGGTCGCCATTCAGGTAGTCATGCAAGAAGGTTGGCCCGACGAGCAGCACCGCATGCGGGTGTGGAAGCACATTTCGCACAGCCACGCAGAGAACCTCTTGATCTTTACCGACCATCAGGCCAAGGCATCGCAAAGTCAATGGTACTGGGTCAAGCGCGACAAGCACCCCGAAACAGGCAAGCCCCGACTGACTTCGCGTCGGCATGAGTATTTCAAGGGTCAGCCTGTGGACTTGTTTGCATCCAAGCTGCAGGCGATGGTGGTGGAGCTGTCGGAGCTGGACGCCAGCGGCCGACTGCCCGTGCTGGAGGCCGCGCGCCGCATCCAGGCAGCGCTGGATGTCGCCACCACAACCAAGAAGTTTTTTACGGCCTATGAGCAACAACACCTGGAGCTGCTGGGCCACATTAAGGGCATCGACAATGAGCGTGACAAACGCTGGTACGCCAGCGTGCTGCTCAACCGGCTGATGTTCGTCTGGTTCATGCAGAAAAAGCTGTTTCTGGATGACGGCAACACTGACTACCTGCGCACAAAGCTGGCCACAAGCCAAGCGCTTGGCAAGGACCGCTTTTTTGGCGAGTTTCTGAACGCGTTGTTCTTCGAGGCCTTCGCCAAGCCCGAAGCTGACCGCAGCGCACAGGCCAGGAAGCTCACCGGGCAGGTGCCCTACCTCAACGGCGGCCTGTTCCTGCACCACAAGCTGGAACTGGACGCCGACCGCGCGTCGCGCGTGGGCACCTCACTCACCGTGGCCGACAAGGCCTTCGAGG
>JANMKM010000096.1:0-2351 GCA_031372035.1 Rhodoferax sp.
GTGGTGATCAGGTTTGCAAACTAAGGAGTCCGAAATGAATGCTACTACCGTTGCCGTCGATCTCGCAAAGTCCGTCTTCCAACTCGCTGTGGCCGATGACGCCTGGCGGGTTGTTGAAACCCACCTGGCTGTAGGCCAGCAACACCACCTTGAGCATGACTCGCGGGTCGTAGGCGCGAGCGCCCACCTCGTCGTTCTTGAACTTGGCGTCCATGGCCGAGAGGTCGAGTTCATGGTCTACCAGATAGTCCAGTGCGAATGCAAAGCTGCCCGGCACGATCTGCTCGGACAGCACCACCGGCAGCAGCAGGCTGTGGCGTTCCTGGAGTTTGTAGCGGGCCATGGATTTCCAGATTCGTTGCGATGCAAGTGCAACGCTTCTGGCATGCCGGGAGCCGACCGGAAAAGCCGACCGGGGGAGGCTTTTTTACAGCCTCAACGTCGAAGCTAAACCGCGGCCCGCTTGCGGGCCGTCTGGTTTGAGCGACCAGTTATACGCGCCGTTTGTTCGGTAAGCGCGAGAAGTCCCAGCAGCGCCTGGTTCACTGCCTCACCAGTGGGGAACGACTTGGCAACTTTGTCGTCCAGCAAGACAAGGTTAGTCCCCTTCGATACCCGCGCGAAGTACTTGCCTCGAACACCTTTGCCCAAATCTTCGCGCCGATACTCGGCACGCATTTCATCTTTAGCTTTGCTCATATATACCTCGTTCATGTCGAGTTGCCTTACGGGCACTGATGATTCTGATCGCGCGGCCACGCTCAGCATGAGCAACTGCAAGCAGGCGCCCCTTCTGCGAAAGACCGAAAGTCAACAGCCGTTGCTCGCCAACAGAATGATCAGGGTCGCCAAAAGTGTACGCCAGCGCGTCGGAAAACACAGATGCTGCCTCTTCAAAGGGCACCCCATGTTTGCGCAGGTTTGCTGCCGCCTTGACCTCGTCCCACTCAAATCGCTGGGTCACAGATGCTCCGATACAAGCGTATGACGAGGCTGAACAAAAACCCCGACTTGCGAGCGCCGGTTTCGCCGTTGAACGCATCGTGGTGCCAGGAATGGTTTCATGGTCTCTCCCGTGAGATTTCGCTGTCCGCTGCCGCCATTGTGCCTCTGGTAAGCGGTCTGGCAGCGGCTTTGATGGGATGCGCTGCCGCTGTCTCTTTCAGCATCTCCATCCGCTGTTGGCCAGCTTTTCGATGTTGTGCACCATGCAGTACAGGTGCCACTGGGTGTTGACCTTCTCGCGCCCGCGCATGTTCAGCCGGGTGAGGCCCTTGTTGTAGCGGATGTTGCCAAACACCGGCTCCACGGTGCCGATGCGCTGGCTGTACAGGCGTCTGCCGTGGGCTGAGTCGATGGCTTGCTTCAAGCGCTCACTGGGATGCTCGGGACTCTTGCTCTTGGGCTCAAAGCGGGTCACCTGGCGGCCACGCGGGTTCTGCGGATTCTTCAGGCACTGGCCGCGCAGCCTGCACGATTGGCAGTCTGCATCCTGGGCCACATACAGTTGGTAGCGCTGGCCTGTGGCCGTGGTGTACATGCTGCCAAAGCTGTGCAGCGTCTGGCCGGCCGGACAGGTGCAGGTGTTGTCGTCATTGAATGCGAAATCCTTGGGGCCGAATCTCTTGATGGTCTTGGCCTGGCCCGTGGGCTGCTTGTCGGCCAGTGGGTCCTTGGTCTTGTACCTGTCGCGCTCCTGGAAGCGTTCGTCGCGCTGGCGCATCTGGTTGTCTGCCACCAGCGCTGGGATGCCCTGCTCCATGAGTTGGCGCACATTGGCATCACTGTGGTAGCCCGCGTCTGCCGTGATCAGGCTGTGCTGCTGGCGCAGTGATGCTGTTTGCTCGATCATGGGCAGCAGCATGGCTTGCTCCGAGCCTGAGCCGATCACATCGGCCGCAACGATGACCTGGTGGGCGCTGTCAACGGCGGCCTGTGCCGCGTAGCCCTGTATGACGCCTTTGCCAGTGGCCATCTTGGCGCTGTCGGGGTCGGTGACGTTGGTCTTGAGTTCCTTGCCCTTGTGGTTCTGGCGTTTGGCGCTCCTGGCCAGAAACTCCCGGGTACGGGCGGCCTCGCGGCGCAGGGCTTCGACACGGGCTTGCTGCTTCTCCAGTAGTGGCTCATCCGCAGTGGACTTGTCCTGGCTTTGGTGCAGGGACACGATCTTGTCGGCCGCCTTGTCCAGCCGCCGTGCGCGTTTGCGCAGTTCATCAAAGGTGCCGCTGCGCTCCTTGCTGGCGTTGGAGGGCAGCTTGACGCCGTCGATGGCAAACATGTCCCGGCCAATCAGGCCTTGGGCGTCACAGGTCATCAGCACCTGGGCAAACAGCGGCTTGATCTGCGCACCC
>JANMKM010000102.1:0-3155 GCA_031372035.1 Rhodoferax sp.
ACTCCCTCTCCCGCGCGCGGGAGAGGGCGGGGGTGAGGGTGAGGGTCAGCGGCCGCTGTTCTACGTCGGCTCCAGGGGCCACCACGCCGACATCGGCGGTACCACGCCGGGCTCGATGCCGCCGTTCTCCACCCGCATCGAGGAAGAGGGTGTACAGATCAACAACGTGAAGATGGTGGTCCGGGGTGTGCTGCGCGAGGCCGAGATGATCGCGCTGCTGCAGAGCGGTGAATACCCTTGGCATCAGGATGCAGCATCGGCTGCTCACTCCCTCGCCCTGCCGACGGCATCGAGTTGGCTGAACTCCCTCGCCCGCTTGCGGGAGAGGGTTGGGGTGAGGGTGACTCCAGATAAACGGGCGTGATCACCGTGATGTCGGGCAGATGCGTGCCGCCGTGGTACGGGTCGTTGAGCACGAACACGTCGCCGGGGTGCATGTTGCCGGCGTTCTCGCGGATCACGGTCTTGATGCTCTCGCCCATGGAGCCCAGGTGCACCGGCATGTGCGGCGCATTGGCGATCAGGTTGCCCTCGGCGTCGAACAGCGCGCAGGAGAAATCCAGCCGCTCCTTGATGTTGACCGAGTAAGCGGTGTTCTGCAGTTGCAGCCCCATCTGCTCGGCGATGTTCATGAACAGGTTGTTGAACACCTCCAGCAGTACCGGGTCCACCGTGGTGCCTGCCGCAAAGCGCTGCGCCCTCGGCACGATGCGCTGCAGCTGCAAGTGGTCCAGCGCGGTGAGCCGCGCCTCCCAGCCAGGCTCCACCACCGTGGTGGCGTTCTTCTCGGCAATGATGGCCGGGCCGGGAATGCGGTCGCCCGGGCGCAGGTCTTCGCGCACCACCAGCGCCGTCTCATGCCAGGCACCAGCGCTGTACATGCGCACGGTGTCACGCCGCGGCACTGCACGTTCGGGCGCCAGTGCATGGCGCGGTTCCGTGGGCGCAGCGCCGGCCACAATCGCCTCCACCGACACCGCCTCCACGATCAACGCCTTGCCCTGCATCAGGAAGGCAAAGCGGCGCTTGTACGCGGCTTCGAACCCGGCCTCGATCTCTGCTTGCGTGCCAAAAGGCACGATCAGGGCAGAGTCGCTGCCCTGGTAGCGCACATGCACCCGGCGCAGCACCGTCACGGCACCGCCACTGAGCTGCTGGCGCGCCAGTTCGGCCAGTGCGGCATCCGCCAGCATTTGCAGTTGACGCGCCACGTCCGGCAGGGCTGCCGCACCCAGCTTCAGTTCCACCGCCTGTTCGCGGATCACGTTCTGGTCTGCCAGGCCCATGCCGTAGGCCGAGAGCACACCGGCCAGCGGATGTACCAGCACCCGCGTCATGCCCAGCGCGTCGGCCACCAGGCAGGCATGCTGGCCACCGGCGCCACCAAAACACTGCAAGGTGTAGCGCGTGACGTCGTAGCCGCGCGCCACGGATATTTTCTTGATGGCATTGGCCATCTGTTGCACCGCGATGTCGATGAAACCCTCGGCCACATCCTGCGGCGCGCGGCCAGTGCGCGCGGCCAGTTCGGCAAAGTGCTGCTGCACTACATCGGGGTCCAGCGCGTCGGTGCCGCTCACGCCAAAAACCTTGGGAAAATGCAGCGGCTGGATCTTGCCCACCAGCACATTGGCATCGGTCACGGTCAGCGGGCCACCACGGCGGTAGCTGGCCGGCCCTGGATTTGCACCGGCGCTCTGCGGCCCGACGCGAAAACGCGCGCCGTCGAACTCCAGGATCGAGCCGCCGCCCGCCGCCACCGTGTGGATGCTCATCATCGGCGCACGCATGCGCACGCCCGCCACCTGGGTTTCGAACTCGCGCTCGAACTCGCCAGCGTAGTGCGACACGTCGGTGGAGGTGCCGCCCATGTCGAAGCCGATCACCTTGACGTGGGCCAGTGCCAGCCCTTCGATCCCTTCGACGGAGTTCAGGACAGACGGCTCGACCCCTTCGACGGGCTCAGGACGAACGGAGGTTGCTACGCCGCTATCGGCCTCCGCCGCAAACGCCAGCTCCGCCGTGCGCGCCATGCCCACGATGCCGCCGGCCGGTCCGCTGAGGATCGCGTCCTTGCCCTGGAAGGCATAGGCGTCGGTCAGGCCACCGGAAGACTGCATGAAGAACAGCTTCACGCCCGGCATCTCGCCGGCCACCTGCTCCACATAGCGCCGCAATATCGGCGACAGATAGGCGTCCACCACCGTGGTGTCGCCACGGCTGACAAACTTCATCAGCGGGCTGGTGCCATGCGAGGTGCTGATCTGCGTGAACCCCACGCTGGCGGCAATGGCAGCGGCCGCAGCCTCGTGCGCCGGGTACCGGTAGCCATGCATGAACACAATGGCAACGCTGCGCAATCCTCTCTGGTATTGCACGAGCAGCTCCTGTTTCAATAGCGTTTGATGCAGCGGCAGGACCACGTCGCCATGCGCACCGATGCGCTCCTCGGCCTGCACTACAGCGCTGTACAGCAGCTCGGGCAGCACGATGCGCCTATCGAACAGCCGCGGCCGGTTCTGGTATGCGATGCGCAGTGCGTCGCGAAAGCCACGCGTGGTCACCAGCAGTGTGGGCTCGCCCTTGCGCTCCAGCAGCGCGTTGGTAGCTACGGTGGTGCCCATCTTCACGCAGGCCACCTGCTGCGGCGTCACCGGCTCGCCGGGCTTGAGGCCCAGCAGATGGCGGATGCCGGCCACGGCCGCGTCGCGGTACTGCTCCGGGTTGTCGGACAGCAACTTGTAGGTCACCAGACTGCCGTCCGGCCGCCTGCCGACGATGTCGGTGAAGGTGCCACCGCGGTCCACCCAGAATTCCCAGCGCTTCAGTGTTTCCATGTGGTCTCGATCAAGGACATGATGTGTTCAACGCGCCGGCCGGTGGCTTGCGCCACAGCATCGGCATAGGGCGCCATGTTGCTGCATTCCAGCACGATGGTCTCGATATGTGGCAGCTGTTGCACCAGCAACTGCGCCGCCTGCACCACATCGGCGCGGGCCTGCACCAGGTCCATCACGGGCTCGTCACCCAGGATGCGACACTGGAATTCGCAGTCGCTCGCCACGCCCTGCACCGGCGTGTCGGTCTTGGCACCGGCACCCGCCAGATGCTGCGGCGTCAGCGCGGCGGCATCGATGGTCAGCACGCCCGCGGTG
>JANMKM010000108.1:0-2502 GCA_031372035.1 Rhodoferax sp.
TACTACAAGTTCAACATCAACCCGTTCGAGAACTACCTCTGGACCGGCAAGGCCGAATACAAAGCCAACAAGGACCTCACGTTCAGTGCGGAGCCTTATTTCTGGTACGGCTACGGCACTGGCGGCGGTCAAATTCAGACCCTGACAGAAAGCAATTCGCCGAGCCAGCTCAATGGCGGTATCCGGGACATCAACGGCGACGGCGACACACTGGACCGTGTGATGGTCTATGGCAGCAGCCTGACGCGCACCTACCGCCCAGGCATCACGCTCAAGACCAACTGGCGCATGGACAACCACAATATGCTGGCTGGCTACTGGTATGAACGCGCACGCCACATCCAGACCGGACCGCGCGTACTGATGGACAGTAATGGCAATACGGCAGACCAGTGGCTCAGGGACGAGGCCAACTACCTGCGGTGGCAGAACGGCCAACCCGTCCAGGCCCGCAACTGGCTCACCATCAGCACCGGCAGCTCGCTGTTCCTGCAAGACAACATAAGCCTGATGCAGGACAAGGCGCAGTTGCAGCTTGGCCTGCGCAACTCTTCCGTGCGGCGCGACTTCTCCAACTTCGTCAATTTGTCTACACCCTTCTTTCCGGCAACCGCCGGCGCGACCGCGGATGTGGACTACAAGGTTGACAAGACCTACAGCAAGCTGCTGGCCAGCGTGGGTGCACGTTACAACCTGAACCCCGAGAGCCACGTGTTCTTCAATGCCGCCGAGAACTTCAAGGCACCAGCCAATTTCTCGTTCTCCCCCATCGTTGTCGGCGGCAGCATCGTGAATGGCGTGCGCACCGGCTACACCCTGCGCGATCCGTCCGTTCAACCCGAGACTTCACTCAATATGGATCTCGGATATCGCCTGGCCACGGACGCATGGACGTTCTCGGGAAGCATCTTCTACAACGACTTCAAGAATCGTATCGCCACGTCCAACAACCCCGACACCAACACCCGCACCGATTTCAATGTCGGCTCGGTCACGATGAAGGGTTTGGAACTGGAAGCTGGCTACAAGTTGAACGCCAACTGGGTGCTGTATGGCTCGGCCTCGTTCACACGCAGCGAAATGATCGACGATCTGCAATGGTCTCCTGCCACGGCGCTGTTACCCGCCACGGTGCTTCCCACCGCTGGCAAGGTTTTGCCCGACACCCCACGCTGGTTGGGAGGCCTCAGCGCCAACTATGCGAACGGGCCGTTCTTTGGCAGCATCCAGGCCAAGTTCCAGGGCCGCGTCTATTCCACGCTGGTGAACGACGAGCAAGCCGACGGTTACACCCAGGTCAACGCCACGCTGGGCTACCGCTTCGGCAACATGGGCATGTTCAAGAACACGCAAATCCAGATGAACGTGAGCAATCTGTTCAACGAACAATATCTGCGCATCAACTCACCCTCGGGCAGCAGTTTCTCGACCAATGCCATCACCGTCAATGGCATCGCGGGCTCGGCGCCGACCTACTATGTCAGTGCCCCACGCTTCACCAGCGTGACATTCCGGACCGACTTCTAAGAAACCGGATCGTCCAGGCTCAAACCCCCAGGTGCAGTCCGCTGCCCTGGGGGTTTTTTCATGCGGCCCAGGTCACGACGCCGCTCCAGGCAGTCAGCAACACCAGCACGCCGAAGCCGATACGGTACCAGGCAAATGGCACAAAACTGTGATTGGCGATGTAATGCAGCAGCCAGCGTATGCACAGCCAGGCGCTGACAAAGGAAAACAGCAAACCCACCGCAAAAAGTGGCAAGTCGCCCGAAGACAAGAGGGCTCGCTCCTTGTACAGACTGTAAACACCGGCCCCGATCAGTGTTGGTATGGCCAGATAGAACGAAAAGTCCGTGGCGCATTTGCGGGACAAGCCCAGAAGCATGCCGCCGATGATGGTGGCGCCACTCCGGCTGGTTCCAGGGATCATCGCCAGACACTGGACCAGTCCGACCTTGAGCGCGTCCAGCGGACTGAGCGCCTCCACCGCGTCCACCCGTACAGAGGTGGTTGAACCCTTCTGACGGGCCTCGGCCCACAGGATGATGAAGCCGCCCAGGATAAATGTCGTCGCCACCACCACGGGCGTAAACAGGTGGGTCTTGATCGCCTTGCCGAACAACAGCCCCAGGATTACGGCGGGGATGAAGGCAATCAGGACATTCAAGGCAAAGCGTCTGGCCTGGACATCACTGGGCAGCGCCATTACCGTGCTGCGGATCTTCTGCCAATACACCAGAATGACGGCCGCGATGGCGCCGGTCTGGATCGCGATGTCGAACACCTTGGCCTTTTCATCATCGAAGCCGAGCAGCGCTCCCGCCAGAATCAGGTGACCGGTTGAGGAGATCGGCAGGAACTCGGTCAGTCCTTCGACGATGCCCATGACGGCGGCCTTGATCAACAAAATGGAATTCACAAATTCTCCTTCACTCACTCGTAGCGCAAGGCCTGGATCGGTAACAGGCGAGACGCGCGGCGGGCCGGGTAGAAGCCGAAGAA
>JANMKM010000121.1:0-10513 GCA_031372035.1 Rhodoferax sp.
CGCCCAGCATGACGCCGGCGGCCGCCATAGCCCTGGCGCAATGGCAGGAAGCCGGCGTCGCCGTGCACAGTGCCGCGTTGCCGGGGCCGGCATTCTGGCAAACCAGCGAAATCGAAGTGGCTCCCGATCTGTTGCAGGCAACCACGAGCGCCATGCTGGAGGCTGCACTTCACCAGAAGTCTGCAGCAGCATGAGTGTTACCGAGACGGCCTTGTGCATTGACTGCGAGGGTGAGCAGTGCATCGGCATATTGACGCGTCCGAAAGCGCATTCTGATACGGCGGTGCTGGTGATTGTGGGTGGGCCGCAGTACCGTGCCGGCAGCCATCGGCAGTTTGTGCACTTGGCGCGCGCGCTGGCGCGAGCCGGCTATCCGGTGCTGCGGTTTGACTACCGCGGCATGGGAGATGCTGCGGGGCCCGCCCGGGACTTCAGCCAGGTCAGCGCCGACGTTGCCGCTGCCCTGGACGCCTTGCAACGCGAACTGCCGGAAGTGCGACGCGTGGCACTGTGGGGCCTGTGCGACGGAGCTTCCGCCGCGCTCATGTACTGGCACGATACCCGCGACCCGCGCGTTACCGCGATGTGCCTGCTCAACCCCTGGGTGCGCTCCGAAGCCAGCCTGGCGCGGACCCACGTGAAGCACTATTACCGGCAGCGGCTGATGCAGCGTGACTTCTGGCTCAAGCTGCTCAGCGGCAAAGTGGCGTTTCGGGCGGCGGCAGGGCTGGTCAGCAATCTGCGCCTGAGTCTGCAGCGCTCTGCTTCCGGTGGCCAGCCAGTGCTGCCGTTTCAGCAGCGCATGGCCCAGGGCTGGCGCAGTTTCCGGGGCGGCATCCTGCTGCTGTTGAGCGCCGAAGACTTCACGGCCCGTGAATTCACCGAGTACGCCGGGGCCGAGGCTGCCTGGTCCGGCCTGTTGCAGCTGCCCCATGTGCAGCGACACGATCTTGCCGGCGCCGACCACACGTTCTCGAGTGCCGCATTGCGTGCCGCCGTGGAGTCTCTCACCCTGCAATGGTTGCAATTGCAGGGCCAGGGATCACCGGCAACTGCGGCCAGGGCTCTGCCATGAACATGGCAACAGCGGTCAAAGCGACGGGCAATCAGGACAGTGTCGAGGTCTACAGCCATCCGGATGCGTTCCCCGATGATGTACTGGCGCTCTTCGCGGCCGCGGAAAAGATCAGTGTCGAGTTCGGTGTCCCTTGGTACCGTAATCTGGTGGATGCTGTCTTCAAGGCGCAATCCGGTGTGCATTTTTATGTATTGCGCCGGCAAGGCGTACCGGTGGCAGCCCTGCCGATTGTCGCAATCAAAGTTCCGCTGGGCTACCAGGTGGAGTCGCTCGCGAACTACTACACCGCGCTGTACGCGCCGGCTGTGGCTCCCGGCCTCGGTGCAGCGGAGCTGGTGCCATTGCTCAAGGCCGTGTGTGCCGCACACGCACCCATGGTGGCCCTCAGGCTGGCGCCGATGGATCCGCAGTCGGTGTCTTACGGCGCATTTCGCGATGCCTGCAAGCTGGCCGGGCTGAAGCCGTTTCCGTTCTATTCCTTTGGCAACTGGTTCATGCAGGTGGGCAATACCTGGCCCCAGTATCTGGCCAGCCGTGAAGGCACGGTACGCAGCACCATCAAGCGCGCCGGCAAGAAGTTTGCCGCCGAAGGCGGGACTCTGGAGCTGATCCAGGGCGGAGCAGAGCTGGAAGGCGCTATCGAAGCCTACCAAAAGGTCTATGCGGCCAGCTGGAAGGTTCCGGAGCCTTACCCCGAGTTCGTGCCAGGATTGATTCGCACCTGTGCCGGTGAAGGCTGGTTGCGCCTGGGTGTGGCCAGACTCAAGGGCGAGCCGGTGGCGGCCCAGATCTGGATCGTGGCGCACGCCAAGGCCTACATCTACAAGCTGGCGTACCACGAAGACTACAAGGCATTCGCGCCCGGCACCCTGCTGACGGCCAAGCTGATGGAGCACGCCATGGCGAGCGATGGCGTGCGCGAAATCGACTATCTGATCGGTGACGATGCCTACAAGAAGTCCTGGATGGACCAAAGGCGCGAGCGCTGGGGGCTGATCGCCTACAACCCGCGAACCTTGGGCGGATGCATGCAATGGGTGCGTGAGGCGGCAGGCCGTGCGCTCAAGCCATGGCTGGCCAAACTGCGTAAACCGGGCGGCCCGAGCGCATGAGGCGGGTGCTATCATCCAACGCCCCGCGCGGGGTGGCCCTGGCACACCGCAATCCGTTGCGGCCGCCCCGCATTTCGCCGGACATTGCGGCATGGCACTGAGGGAAGGATCCTTGTGAAGATTTCCGTTTTCGGCCTCGGGTATGTTGGCGCCGTGTCTTGCGGTTGCCTCACCGAACTTGGGCACCATGTGATTGGCGTTGACACCAATCCACTCAAGGTGCGCATGATCAATGATGGCCAGTCCCCGGTCGTGGAAGATGGCATCAACGAACTGATTGATGCGGCCGTCCGGGCCGGCACGCTGCGCGCCACGGCCGATGTGGAGGACGCGGTACTCAACTCGGAGGTGTCGCTGATCTCGGTGGCGACGCCGTCGAACGCCAACTATTCGCCCAACCTCACAGCAGTGGATGCCGTGATTGCTTCCATTGGCGCCGTGATCGCCCGCAAGGCCGGGCCGCACACGGTGGTCATTCGCAGCACCGTGCAGCCCGGGACCACCGAGGACCGCATCCTGCCACTGCTGGAAAGCAGTTCCGGACGCAAGATTGGCGAGGGCCTGTCGCTGGTGTTCAACCCGGAATTCCTGCGTGAGGGCTCGTCTGTCAAGGATTTTCACAATCCGCCGCAGACCGTGGTTGGCAGCCTCGACGAAGCTGGCTATGTGGCCATGGAAACCATGTATGCCGGCCTGCCCGGCGCATTTGTGCGCACCAGTTGCCGCATTGCCGAGTCGGTCAAGTATCTGTGCAACGTATTCCACGCCTTGAAGATCGTGTTTGCCAACGAGGCGGGCTCGGTCTTGAAGGCCTGCGAGCTCGATGGCCGCGAAGTGATGCGCATTTTTTGCCAGGATACGCAGCTCAATATCTCGTCTGCCTACTTGCGCCCTGGTTTCGCATTCGGAGGCTCCTGCCTGCCAAAGGAGGTGAAAGGCTTCCTGGCGTTGGCGCGCAGCATGGATGTGCCCATTCCGGCGCTGGCCAGCCTGCTTGACAGCAACGAAGCCCACGTGAACCGCGCCTATGAACTCATTGCCCGCGACGGCCGGCGCAAGGTGGCGTTGTTCGGCCTGGCGTTCAAGCCCGGTACCGATGACATGCGCGATTCGCCCCTGGTTGTGCTGGCCGAGCGGCTTTTGGGCAAGGGCTACGACATCGCCATCTTTGACCGCTTTGTCAAACTCAGCCGTGTGCTGGGCAAGAACAAGGAATTCATTGACCGCGAAATCCCGCATCTGGACCGGCTGTTGCGGGACTCGCCCGAAGCCATTCTGCAGGACGCCCAGGTGATCGTGGTCGGGCATGCTGATGCCGAAGCGCGCAAGGCGATCGTCGCCCGCGCGGGTGGGCGGCGCATTGTCGACCTGTCGGGCTATGCCGAACTGCGGGACATACCCGGCGTTGAATACGAAGGCATTTGCTGGTGACCGTGGCGCGACCGCGACTGGCCTTCGTTTCGCCAGTATTCCTGTTTCCCAACGATGCCGGCGGCAAGATCCGCAGCACCAACATATTGCGTGGGCTCAAGGGGGGCAAGTTCGAGGTTGTCCTGGCCGGGCCTGCAACACCAGAGCAGCAACGGCGCTGGGCGCGCGAACTCGCCGAGATCTGCGATGAATTTGTGCCTTGGGAGCCGGTAGCACCAAGGCCACGTTGGCGACGCTCGATCGACCTGCTGGGGGCTTTGCCTGTCAATATCGCCAATGACCGTACTGCCGCAGGCCTGGCCGCGCTGCAACAGTTGTCGACGCGCGACGATCTCGATCTGGTGGTGTTTGACTTCGTACACTCAGCGGTCCTGCGCCCGCCTGGCATGCGCTGTGCCACCCTGTGCTTCACCCACAATGTTGAGGCAGAGATTTTTGCCCGGCATGCGCAGCAGGCCCAGGACCCGTTGCGCCGGCACATGTGGCAGTCCCAGCATGCCAAGATGCTGCGTTTCGAACGCGAGGCGCTTGCCGCTTTCACCTCGGTGGTGGCGGTTTCCGAGCGCGATGCCAGGCACTTTGCCGAGCACTATGGCATTGCCGATGCGCACGCCATTCCTACCGGTGTGGACCTGGACTTCTTTGCCTGGAGTGCGCCGCCAGCGGTAACGCCAGACACGCCGCCTACGGTCGTCTTTACCGGCTCCATGAACTGGACCGCCAACATCGATGGCGTTCGCTACTTCCTGGACCGCATCTGGCCGGCCGTCGTTGCCGCGCAGCCCCTGGCCCGTTTTGTGGTTGTAGGGCGCGACCCTCCACCAACGCTAGTGGCACAGGCGAAGAAGTTCAACAGCGTTCAGTTCACCGGGTTTGTGGACGATGTCCGTCCCTATGTGCACAAGGCGCACGCTTTTGTGATCCCGTTGCTGGTGGGCGGCGGCACCCGGATCAAAGCATTCGAGGCCATGGCCATGGGCTGCCCGGTTGTATCCACATCCATCGGCATTGAAGGGTTGGACGTGGTCGCCGACGAGCACTACCTGTGCCGGGACGACCCCGCTGCCTTTGCCCAGGCCATCATCCGGCTGATTCAGGACCAGCCGGTGCGTGACAAGATCTCACGGCAAGCGCGCGACTGCGTCGAGCAACGTTATGGTCACGCCGTCGCAGCGCGGGTTTTTGAAGGCATCTGTTGGGACGCCATGCTCAAGACGCAAAGTGCGCGTCGGGCTGGCTCCTGAGCCACTGCTCCAGCATCATCAGGATCCAGATCATCTCGCCGTAGTAGCGGGGGTGTTCCTGCAGGCGCTGGTCCACCAGTTCGGCTACAAAGTTTGCTTGGACAATGCCTCGGTCCGCAAGGCCGTGCAGACTTTCCCGCGCCAGCTGCCGCAGTTCGGGGTTCCGGGCCATCCATGGGCCGTGCGGCAAGCCAAAGCCCTGCTTCTTCTTGGTGATGATTTCGTCCGGCAGGAAGCCGCGCAGGGCCTCCTTGAAGAACCAGCGCAGCTTGAATCGTCGCAGCTTCCAGTTGGTGGGCAACGTCATGGAAAAGTCCACCAGGCGATCGGCCAGGAGCGGGTAGCCCACCTGCATACCCGCCATTTCGGAAGCTCCACGCACCTTGGGTAAATCGCTGTCGGCCAAGGTGTAGCGCCAGTCATAAGCCAGCATCCGATTGACGATGCTGTCCGCCTGGCATTCGTTCCACGTGGCTTCCATGTGGCGGGCCGGCTCCGCCGCGTCCACGCGCGCCAGAAATTCGGGGCGCAGCACTTTGGCCGGGTCCAGTTGCATGAACTGGTTCGTGTTCTGCATCCGGTGCGGCATCGGCACCTTTGAGTGACGCACGTACCCTGTGGCCTGGCGCAAGCCCGGAACGCGCCGCAGCAGGCTGTCATCGCCGCACCATGGTTCGATCATGCGCCGGGCGCCAGCTGGAACCGACTGGTAATAGTTCAGGAACTGCTGCATGGCATAGCGGGCATTGCCTCCGAACAGTTCATCGCCGCCATCGCCCGCCAGCATCTTGGAGCAACCATCGGCCAACGCCATCTTGGCGCAGTAGTAGGCCGGCAGCGCTGACGAATTGCCGAAGGGCTGGTCGTGGTGCTGTGCCACTGCTGGAATGCTTGCCAACAGGTCTGCTTCCGTGACGTAGTACTCGTGGTGCTCGGTGCCGAAATGCTTTGCAGCCAGGCGCGCATAACCCATCTCGTCGTAGCCCTCGGCCTCGAAGCCGATCGAATAGCTCGGCGCGGCCGTGCCCGTGATCTGGCACAGCATGCCAGCCACGGTCGAGCTGTCTGTGCCACCCGAGAGAAAAGCCCCCACGCGCTTCTGGCCGCCGATTTCGCCCTCAACCGCAGAGCGGATCAGCTTGCGCAGATCATCGCGTGCTTGCGGAAACGACAGTTGGCGGGATTCGGTGAAGTCCAACGCCCAATGGCGCCTCAATTGCGGGCCGTCCACATTGATCAGCAGGCTGTGAGCCGCCGGCAAGCGCAATACCTTGCGAAATATCGTCCGGGGCGCCGGGATCATGTGAAAGAACAGAAAGTCAAATACTGCCTGTTCGTCCAGTTCTCCACCATGGCCGGCAACGCAGTCCGCACGGTCTGAAAACGCCACCGTGTCGGCATCCAGCCGATAGCACAGCGTATGCACCGCGAACCTGTCCACCGCCAGGAAGACACATTGTCTGGAAGCATCCGCAATAGCGAACGCATAGCTTCCATGCAGGTGCGAAGTGATATCGGCGCCGTGCCTGATCCAGGCCGTCAACAGGCCACGTCCCGCTCCAGTGATCTCTGCCGCGGCCCGGGCATCGCTATCGGCAAACTCGGGTGTTCCCGTCAAGCTGCAGATTGCGTCACCGAAACGATCGGTGCTGCCCCCGCGCCATACTAGGGATTCAATCAAGCCCCGATTTGTTTGCGGATCCAATAGGCGCTTCAGGTCAATCTGGCCGGAGAGTTGGTCTTTCATCGTGCTCGAAAATGTAAGCCCGTATCATGTCATAGGTCCGGGCCCTGAACGGCCGCGGATCCGGGCGCCGCGGGCAGCGTAGAGGATGTGGAGGCAAGGAAGCGCATGGAATCGTTGTTGTGGTTCGCCGATATCGCGGCGATGGTCATCCTGGTGTACTGGAGCGTGCGCCAGGAGAAGCCGGGGCCTCGAAAGTAGCGCGCATGGCTGGTGCATTCACTTCATTGGCGAGTATGCAGCGCCAACTTTGCCTCCCTGGTGTAGGCCTATTTGCTGGCGGGGGTGCGTGAATGCGTGACTTTGCCGTGTTGATGGGCTTCCTGGCCATGATCCTGCCCGTGTTTCGCATGCCGCACATTGGCGTGCTGATCTGGTGCTGGACCGCCATGGTTGTGCCCATGGCCTACACCTACGGCTTCGCAATGTCCGTTCCGTTCAACAAGATCGTTGCTCTGATCACGTTGACGGCCTGGCTGGCCTCCAAGGAACCAAAGAAATTCCCGAAGAACCTCGCACTGATACTGATCGCAGTATTTGGAGTTATGGCAACAATTTCGGCCTATGCGGGGATAGCTCCCAACTCGGAAACAACAATGACCGAGTGGGGAAAGTTTTACAAGGTCATCATCTTTGTTTTTGTGGTCGTTGGCCTCGTGACTACCAAGGAGCGAATCGATGCGTTGCTGTATGCCATCTATTTGTCGCTTGGTTTTCATGGTGTGGTCGAAGGTGCTAAGTTCATTGCTTCGCTTGGAGGACACCATGTATTCGGCCCGGAAGGCTCAATCCTTGGCGACAACAACCACTTTGCGTTGGCGATGGTAGCGATGTTGCCGATAGTCCTTTACCTTTATAAACAGGCAAGTCATCGGCTGGTCAAACTGGCGTTACTAGGGTCGAGTTTGCTGACAATGGCATCGGTGATGGGTACCTTTTCCCGTGGCGGGTTGGTCGGCATCTTGGCTGTTGGCGGGTATACATTTTTTCGGAGCAAGCAAAAAGCCAAATTTCTCTTGGCTGTCTTGCCGATCGTTGCCGCTGCCATCGCCTTTGCACCTGAAAGATGGACAAATCGAATGGACACCATATCCGAGGCAAAGGGAGATGAATCGTTCATGCTTAGAGTGATTGCGTGGAAGCAAAGTACTCTCATTGCCTTGTCCAATCCAGTATTTGGTGGGGGGTTTCACGCGGTCCAAGATCGCACTGTATGGAACGCAATGGCGATAAATTTTGACCGGCTATCCTTTGTTGAGAGCCCGCTACCGGACTCAATGGCACGAGCTGCGCACAGCATCTACTTCCAGGTTCTGGGTGATCAAGGATTTGTTGGTCTTTTGATTTTTCTAGGGATATTGGCAACTAGCTGGCGCAATGCGTCTGTAATTGCGCGTGGCGCTGCTGGGCGGCCCGAATTACGATGGGCTTTGGAGTTATCCACAAGCCTCAAATACTGCATGATCGCCTACATCGTTTCTGGCGCATCTTTGAGCATGGCGTACTTCGAATACATATATATGATTTTCGCGCTACTTGTAGTTCTGCGGAACATTGTTGGAGAGCCGGTTGTCCGCGGGCGTTTTAGCAATGCAATTGGCTCAATGTCCGCGGCCCGTTGAATGCGACTGTCGAAATTTTCCGGCGGGTATGATCAGCCACTTAACCGCAGACAAGTTGATCTCACGGCACTTCTGATCTTTTCGCGCCTTGATGGGAGCCCTTTCATGCGGAAATTCACGAAACTGCGTATTCGCTGGATACTGCAATACGCCTTGCAGTTGTGCGTAGTTTTTTGCGGGGTTGGATATGTTGGGTGGGCGCAAGCTCAAGAGGTATCGGCTTGCGGTGGACTGGCTAACCATTACGGCCCGTTTGACTATCGCACCGCCAACATTCAACAGCGTAGTTTGGTCGAGGGCATTCACTTTTCGCCTTTCATTGAAAACCTGATGAAAGGCGGCAGGGACAATGACTTTGGCGATGACATTGCGTACACCTTGCGTGTGTTTCCCAATCATCATCGCGCTTTGGTTTCCATGGAGCGGTTGGCTGAAAAGGAAAAAGCCGATCCACCGCGCAGGGCCGTTTACACGGTCGAGTGCTACTTTGACCGGGCCATTCGGTTCCGACAAGACGACGTCATAGTCCGAATGCTATACGCGGGCTACCTTATCAAAAAATCAAAGAATGAAGAAGCGACCAGACAGTTGGACATTGCTATCAGATTGGCGGGGGATAACCCATTCACCCACTACAACGTGGGCCTCGTGTTCCTGGATATGAACAATTACGAACGTGCGCTGGCCCAGGCGCACTTGGCCATGGAAATGGGATTCCCGCGTACCGAGTTGAAGGATCGACTGGTCAAAGCGGGCAAATGGGTCGAGCCCAAGTTGCCGAGCGAGCCTTCGAAGCCCTGATTGGGTCGTATGGTCGGCAGCTCACGAGTGTCTGTTGTTATTCCATGCTTCAACGCTGAAAGGTACTTGGAAGCAACAATCCGTTCTGTATTTGCCCAGGAATGGTCGGATCTCGAAATCATCGTTGTTGACGATGGGTCCAGTGATCATTCGGTCGAACTGGTGCAGGATTGCTTTCCTACAGTCTCGTTGCTGCGCCAATCAAACAGCGGCGTTGCTGCCGCCCGCAACCATGGTATCGAAAGTGCTACAGGTGACTGGGTGGCATTCTTGGACGCGGATGACATCTGGCTGCCCGGCAAGCTTGCAAGTCAATGGGAGCAGGTGATCGCAAACCCGGACGTGAGGATGAACTACACAGCTTGGCACGTATGGTCAAGCTTGGAGCCGGCACCCTCGCTTGAATTGATCGCGGGACTCCAGTCGGCCGATATTCAAGTTGACGGTCCTAGCGGCTGGATTTATCCGGCGCTGTTGCTGGACTGTGCGGTATGGACGTCAACCGTACTCATGCAGAGGTCAATTTTTGACGAAATCGGAAAGTTTGATACCAGCCTGCGTATTGGCGAGGACTATGACCTTTGGTTGCGAGCTTCCAGAGTTACGAAAATTCTTCGGGTTCCTCGCCAGTTGGCGTTGTACCGTGCTCACCCCGGGAGCATTACCAGGTCTGCGCCTTCCAAGAACTATCAAGGAATCGTGATACAGCGAGCACTTGATCGTTGGGCCCTGGAGTCCCCTGACGGAACCAGCGCAGATCCACTGGAGGTCAACCGCGTGCTTGCGCGAACATGGTCGGATTTTGCAGGGGCTAGTTTGGCTTCTGGAAGGTTGCAACAAGCGCTCGATGGAGGGCTACAGTCCGTAAGAATGCGTTGGCTGCAATTGGAAGGTTGGAAGATTTTGGCCAAGGCTTATGCGCAACATCTTTGGCCCGGAAGCCGAAGCCGTCGAGGCTGACATTTTCACAATTTGGCAAATCGCCAAGTCGCGGCCCTCAACCAAAAGCTGCGTTGGAGGAAGGCCGCCGTTGAGATTGCAGCGGGCAGTGCCTTATGCCTTTCGTGTGGAAAGAATTGTTCGCTTATCATCCCACTGTGTTGAGCCGCAGGACGGCGCTGTTGCTACCGAGCAGGCACTATTGCCCGCCAAGACGTTGCGTCCTCCCGCAATGCTGCGGGTAGGCTTGCCTACCACCAAATACTTTGTCGTTGCGCCAGAATGAATTCTCTTGAGCCACGCCCTAAGCGGTGCTTGATAACAGGGGCATCGGGCTTCATTGGCACGCGGCTATGTGAGCGATTCGATGAGCAGCAAGCTCAGCAGTACGTGCCACTGGTACGTAGACCAGAGTCCGCAGTAGATCTGCGGGTGCGCTGGCCCCAGTTGGTGTCAGGGGATTTGTCGATCGTTCCCTTGTGACTGAGAATCGCGTTGGTCAGCGGCGTCAGGAAGCGATTCATCAGCGTGGTCAGACCCTG
>JANMKM010000122.1:0-4345 GCA_031372035.1 Rhodoferax sp.
CGCCATCGACTCGGCCCACGGCAGACGGCTGTACAGCCAGCGCATCGGCACCGTGGAGCCGTTGTTTGGCAACATCCGCTACAACAAGGGTCTTACAAGGCTGAACCTGCGCGGACGCCAGAAGGTCAACACCCAGTGGCACCTGTACTGCATGGTGCACAACATCGAGAAGCTGGCAAACAATGGCTGGCGATGCTGAAAGAGACGGCGGCAAGGCATCACATCGAAGCAGCTGCAAGACCGCTTGCCGGAGGCACAATGGCGCCACTGGACAGCGAAATCAAACCGGGGAGACCATGAAACCACTTCTGACACGACGACGCGTTCAACGGCGCAACCCGCGCGCGCAAATCGGGGGTTTTGGTCAGCCTCATTAAATGGCACAAAGCAGTTTGGCGGCACTTCGGAAAGCCTCAGAATTCACACGTAGCGTTCAAACAAAGGAAAGAACAGATGTTTAGTCATGTGATGGTTGGTACGAATGACATTGAGCGCTCCAGGCGCTTTTATGACGCCGTTCTTGGTGTGCTCGGTGCCAAAGAGACCATGCAGAATGAAAACAAGACCGGTCAACTCCGTCTGTTCTATCGACACGACGGCGGGACGTTCTGTGTCAGCCAGCCAATCAATGGAGAGTCTGCAACATTCGCCAATGGCAGCACCATTGGCTTCAGGTGCAGTTCCCCTGAGCAAATTCAGAAATTCCACGACGTCGCCGTATCAAACGGTGGCACGTCCATTGAAGAGCCGCCAGGTCTTCGCGAGGGCAAGCTTGGGTCCATGTTCCTGGCATACGTGCGTGATCCAGATGGAAACAAGCTCTGCGCCATCTTCCGTCCAAAGTAGAACGGCACGTACGCCCAAGGCGTCTGCCAGATTCTGTATTGCTGTTTGGCGAGGTGCGGGTACCTGGAGCGCCAAGGTAGGCAACAGATTGATTGGTTCCCATCCGAGCATGCGAGAGGAAAGTCATGAGCAAGGTCTTCGTCAACATCGGGCTGAGCCTCGATGGCTACATGGCGCCGGAAGGCATGACCATGGGCAAGCCTGAGTACAAGAACTGGGGCGCCAAATGGGGGGCGCTGATGGCCTGGATCATCAACACACAGTACTTCCGCGAGAACCTCAAGCTCGGACCCGGGGGAGAGACTGGTCCGGTCAATGACCTGCTGCGCAGCACCGCGGAGCGCATCGGTGCCAATATCATGGGCAAGCGCATGTTCGACCAGGGCGAGATCGCCTGGCCAGAGGAGGCTCCGTTTCACACGCCGGTATACGTTCTTAGCCATGAGAAGCGCGAGCCCTGGGCGCGCCCCGGTGGGACGACCTTCCACTTCATCCATGACGGGCCGCAGCGCGCCCTGGAACTGGCGCGGGAGTCCGCAGGTGGCCGTGACATTCGTATCGCGGGTGGGGCGGATGTGATCCAGCAGTACCTGAACCTGGGTGCGGTGGACGAGCTGGAAATCGCTCTGGCCCCCGTATTTTTCGGCGGTGGGCGGCGGCTCTTCGAAAACCTGGGCGAGCCCGGGCCGCAGTTTCGCATTGACAAGGTGCTTGCTGGTCCGGCTGCCACTCACTTGCGCTATGTGCGTCAGTGAGGGCTGGTCACTGGGTTGGTCGCTCGCACACTGCAGGAAAGCCCATGTTTGACCACGTCAAGTTCGGAGTCAGCGACTATGCAGCGAGCAGGGCGTTTTTCCTCAAGGCACTGGAACCGCTCGGCGTAACGGTTGTCTCGGAGTGGCCGCCGAATGGTGTCGAGCTGAGCCAACCCAACGGCAAGTCTTCACTGTGCCTGTTCCAGACCGGGGAGAAGCCGGCGCATCTGCACCTGGCGTTCGTGGCCGAGAATCGCCAGCAGGTCGAAGCTTTCTACCGCGCGGCTCTGGCGGCAGGCGGCAAAGACAATGGTGGCCCCGGTCTGCGCCCACAATACAGCGGGAACTACTATGCAGCCTTTGTTATTGGTCCGGACGGACACAACATCGAAGCGGTGTGCCAAGAGCCTGCGGCCTAGTCCATCCGCTGAGCCACCAGAACCTGTAGCCCTGCCATGAACACGACTTCCTGCGTCGGCTCCTGTCTCTGTGGCGCCGTGCATGTTGAAGCCCGGTTGCCGTCGAAATGGGTCGCCCACTGCCACTGCACCTACTGCCGCCGTGCCCACGGCGCGCCGTTCGTCACCTGGGCGGGCTTTGCTACGGAACAGGTGAGCATCGAAGACCCGCAGTCGCTGCTGCACTGGTATGTGTCGAGCCCGGGCGCGCAGCGTGGCTCCTGCGCCCGGTGCGGCAGCCCGATGCTGTTCACCTCCGAAGAGTGGCCCGGCGAGATGCACATTGCCCGCGCGCTGCTGGATGACAAGCTCGATAGGCAGCCATCCGCCCACGTGTTTTACGAGGCGCATGTTCCATGGCTGGAGGTGATGGATGAGCTGCCCAAGAAGCGCAGCCAGACTCCATAGCCCGGGCCTGGCCGATCCGCGGTCGCCACAACAGGTGAGTGACCGAACTTGCGGCATTACACTTCGACGATTCGAAACCCGGGGGTACGCGGATGTCCAGCTATGTTGAAGGTGCGTTGGTCAAGGACGAACGCATTGTTCACACCGGCCATATCAGCCTGTGGTCGCTATGGCACCTGATTGCGGTGGGCATCCTGCTGCTTCCAGCACTGGGGCTGGGCCTTGTCTTTTTGATCATCGCCTATGTTCGCTACAAGTCCACCGAACTGGCGGTCACCACCAAGCGAATCATCGTCAAGCACGGGTTCATCCGGCGCCAGACCATCGAGATCAACCTGAACAAGGCCGAGAGCATCCAGGTGGACCAGGGCGTGCTGGGCCGGATGTTTGACTTCGGCACGCTGGTTATCTCTGGCACGGGTACCTCGCATGCGCCTCTCACCGGCATTGCCGAGCCCATGGCCTTCCGCAAGGCCTTCATCGAGGCGCAAGACGGCGGCAAGCGCGACGCCTGAACGCCCGCCAAGGTGCAGGCCCGCGGCACAATATGGCCATGAGCTCAACCGCGCTGGAATCCTTCATCTCCCAGGCCGCTGCCCGCAGTTGCCGGCAGCCCGAACCGGCAGATTGCGTGCTGGCCCTGGCGCCGCTGATGCTCGACCTGATCGACCAGGCCGAAACCTTTCTGGAGCCGCAGCATTACCGCAGCAGCGCTGCCGGCTACACCCGCAACCTGATCTACGATGCGCCGGACCAGAGCCTCTCGCTGTACGCCATCGTCTGGCTGCCCGGCCAATGGACGCCGGTGCACGACCACGGCAGCTGGGGCGTGGTCGGAGTGGTGGAAGGGGTGCTGGAGGAGCGCAGCTATGTGCGGTTGTCGCCGGACCGCGGCGCCGATGAAGCCATTGACCTGGCGCGTGGCGGCACGGTGCTGCTGCGCCATGGCGCCGTGACAAGTTTCGTACCCAACCCGGACCACATTCACGTTACCGGGGTGCCGACCGAGCGGCCCCGCGCTGTCAGTCTGCATCTGTACGGCAGAACCATGAGCGACTTCAATATCTACGACGTGGCAGCCCGTACCCGCCGGCACATACAGGTCGCGCACAACGAAAGCTGAAAGCATGCGCTTTCTGAAGTCAATGGTTCCCGGAATGATCGCGCTCGGAATGTCCGCGCCGGCACCGGCCCAGAGCGTGCCCCCGGCCTGTGGCACAGCGGAGCATCGGGCCTTCGACTTCTGGATCGGGGAGTGGAACGTACACGGTCCGGCGGGCAAGCTCGCTGGCACCAACAGCATCCGGCGCGAGATCGGCGGTTGCGTGCTGCATGAGCGCTACGACACCGGCCGCGGCTACAGCGGCGAGAGTTTCAATATCTACGATGCGCCGCGCAAGCTGTGGCACCAGACATGGGTTGACACCTCGGGTTTGCTGCTGTTGCTGGAGGGCGGCATCCGGGACGGAAAGATGGTGCTGGAGGGCCAGACCACGGGCGCCGATGGGAACTTGACGAAGCACAGGATCAGCTGGACCCCCAGCCCGGATGGCAGCGTGCGCCAGCTGTGGGAATCCACCGGAGCAGCCGGAGGCTGGGCTGTGGTGTTTGACGGCAAGTACACGCGCAAATGATCCGGCAGCAGATGGAGGTGACATGAAGGCAGAGTCAACCCGCGCACTGAAAGATGGTGACCACTGTTCGGTGGTTGCCGGAACCCATGCCGGCAAGTCCGGTACGGTCAGGGACATCAAGACCAGCAAGACGGGCCATCAGACGATCACCGTGGTGCAGGCCGACGGGGACAGATTCAAGACGCTTACCAGGAATGTTGTAGTTCAAGCCACTGGCAAGGCCTGAGCTTTGCCAGCCGCGGTG
>JANMKM010000173.1:0-8415 GCA_031372035.1 Rhodoferax sp.
GCGGGGCAGTACCGAATTGCCCATGCACGACCTGCCTGCACTGCTTGACGGACTCGATCCGCAAGCCGGGCTGGTGCAGCGCCACCTGTGGCTGATCCGCTTGTTTGTCTGGATCCGCGGCGACGCCGACTCGGTGCCCGCGGCCACCGCCCGGGTGCAATTGCTGGTTGGTGCGCTGCAGTCCAGGCCGCAGGTACGCGAGCGGTTGCAGCAATGGTGGCAGGCGTTGCTCAACAGCATTGACAGCACGTCGCTGCTGGCAGACTACGGCTTTGCTTCGCGCCATGCCTTCATCAGCGAGGTTGCGGAGCGGCTGCGGCTCAAGCTGCTGCCAGCCACGCCCGAGACCGGCGACGCCTGCGAGCTCTTTTCGCTGGTGTTCGATGACGCATTCGATGCCCGATGGCTGGCTGCACTGGAGCCCGAAACCCTGGCACCTCTGATCGAGATCCTGGGTTCGGCCCGACCGCAGCCCGGCGTCGGTGCCGCAGCGGGACTGAGCCTCTGGGAATTCAGCCTGCTCGAAGCCGTGACCTTTTGCACCAGCCAGGTCCGTGCCAGCGGCTTTTCCCCGGAACTGCGCCAGCGCATGAGCGAACCAGCGCGCGAGGCCGGTCCGTTTCACGCGCTGGCCGCCGTCTGTGAAGCCCTGTGCCGTGCCTATGCCAGCAGCCGCCGTGACGGCCAGACGACCGACGCCGGCACACAGCAGGCACTGCAGGATGCGGCCCGGCAGTTTCGAGAGCATCTGGACCTGTGCCGCCAGGCGGCATCATCGGTGTATACCCACCTGGACGAACACGGGATCTCGGTCAGCCTGGTGTTTCAGCTGCGTCAACTGCGCGAGCGGGTGCTGCGCATCCGCGCCCTGCTGGACTGTCTGCTGTCCGCCACGCCCCACGCCAGCACTTTGCGGCTGCTGTCGCACCTGGTCGCTATCGGGCACGAGCGGCGCAGTCTGCGCGCGCTGGTAGCAGCCAACGCGTCGCTGCTGGCGGCGAAGGTGGCCGAGCGCAGCGCGGAGAACGCCGAGCACTACATCACCCGCAACCGCAGCGAGTACCGCGCCATGCTGCGTCAGGCTGCTGGCGGCGGAGCGATAACGGCATTGACGACTGCAGCCAAATTTGCCGTGCTGGCGGTCGGCCTTTCGGCGTTCTGGAATGGCCTGTGGTCGAGCCTGGTCTATGCCGGCAGCTTTGTCGCGATCCAGCTGCTGCACTGGACCCTGGCCACCAAGCAGCCCGCCATGACAGCGGTGGCGATGGCTGCCAAACTCAAGGACCTCTCAACCCCGGATGCCTTGCAGGCCTTCGTGGACGAAGTGACGCATCTGGTGCGCTCCCAGGTCGCGGCTGTTCTGGGCAACGTGGGCGTGGTATTTCCTGCTGTCCTGCTGCTGTCCTGGAGCATCCAGTTGCTCAGCGGCAAGCCGATGATTGGCACCAATGCGGCACACCATGTGCTGGAGTCCCTGACGCTGCTCGGTCCCACAATGCTGTTTGCCGCATTCACGGGGCTGCTGTTGTTCACAGCCAGCCTGGTCGCCGGCTGGGCTGAAAACTGGTTCGTGCTGCACCGGCTGGACTCGGCCATCCGCTACAACCCGAGGATCACCGCCGTGCTTGGCAACGCCCGCGCCGACCGCTGGGCCCACTTCCTGCGCGACAAGGTCTCCGGCTTCGCTTCCAACATCTCACTCGGCCTGATGCTCGGTCTGCTGCCTGCCTTCATGGCATTCTTCGGTCTGGGGCTGGATGCACGCCACGTGACACTGTCCGCTGGGCAGCTTGCTGCAGCCTGTGCCGCCCTGGGTTGGGAGGTGTTGCGCGAGCCAGCGTTGTGGTGGTGTGTTGCAGCTATTCCGTTGATAGGTGCCCTGAACCTGGGCGTCAGCTTCTACCTGGCATTCCGGCTGGCTTTGCAGGCCCACAACGTCGCCGGCGTCGAGCGCCGACGCATCGGCATCGCCATCCGGCGCCGCTGGCGCCAGCAACCCCTGAGCTTTTTCTGGCCCGCAGCCGATGCGGCGACACTGACATGACCATGCTGGGTGAATTCGAACTGATTGCACGCTACTTCCGGCAGCCGGTGCGGCGCGCGGCTCTGGGGGTGGGTGACGATTGCGCATTGCTGCAGCCGCGCACCGGCATGCAACTGGCCGTCTCCAGTGACATGCTGGTGGAGGGACGGCATTTTTTGAGCACGGTGGACCCGGCGCGGCTGGGCCACAAGGCACTGGCAGTCAACCTGAGTGACTTGGCAGCCTGCGGCGCTGAACCCTTGGCATTCACCCTGGCACTGGCCCTGCCCCACGCCGACCCGGCCTGGCTGGAGCCATTTGCCGACGGGCTGCTCGGCCTGGCCGGCTTGCATGGCTGCGAATTGGTAGGAGGGGACACCACCCGAGGCCCCTTGAACATCTGCATCACCGTGTTTGGCGAGGTGCCCACTGGTCAGGCATTGCTGCGCTCGGGTGCCCGCGCCGGCGACGATATCTACGTCAGCGGCACCGTCGGCGATGCCCGGCTGGCGCTGGAAGTCTTCCGCGGAAAGCTGACGCTGGATGCCGAAGCTTTTGCCATCGCCCGGCGTCGCATGGAGCAACCCACGCCCCGCCTCGCGCTGGGCCAGGCCCTGCGCGGACTGGCCAGTGCCGCCATCGACATCAGTGATGGATTGCTCGGCGACCTCGGTCATGTGCTGCGCGCGTCTGCGGTCGGAGCCCGGATCGAAGCCGATATTGCTATTGACTTAGTAGCTGTCCGCGCTGATAAATCAAGGGCTTGGACCGGATATACATCTGAAATGCAGCTGGAATTCGCACTCGCGGGTGGCGATGACTACGAACTGCTGTTCACCGCACCGGCGGAGCGACGTGCTGCCGTGACGGCTGCAGCCGATCACGCGCAGACCATCGTCACGCGCATCGGTACCATCGAGGCGACGCCGGGTCTGCGCGTGGTCGACGCCCATGGCCAGCCGCTATCCCGACAGTTCGCCGGGTTTGACCATTTCGCCTGACGACAGGAGACGAGACATGAAGTCTTTGCGCCGTACCGCTTTTGCCCTGGCATGTCTGCTGGTCACGCTGGCGCTGCCCGCCTGGTCCCAGGGCAGCAACGACTACCCCAACAAGGCGATCCGTCTGGTCGTGACCTTTCCACCGGGCGGCAGCGCTGATGCCGTGGTCCGCATGCTGGTGCCGCGCCTGAACGAAAAGCTGGGTCAGCAGGTGGTGGTGGACAACCGGCCCGGCGCCGGCGGCAATATCGGCTTGACCCTGGTGGCGAAGGCACCGGCCGACGGCTACACCCTGGGCGTTGGCGCGGCCGGCGCCCTGGCGGCGAACGCCAGTCTGTACCCGCAGATGCCATTCGAAGCGCTGCGCGACTTCAAGCCGATCAGCATGCTTGCAGCCATACCTTTCGTCCTGGTCGGCCATCCATCGGTGGCAGCCAAGGGCCAGCGCGAGCTGATCGCCCTGGCCCGGGCCCAACCGGGCAAACTGTCCATTGGGCATGGCGGCAACGGCACAGCCATGCACCTCTCGGCCGAGCTGTTCGAACAGATGGCGGATATCAAGCTGGTGGCCGTGCCCTATCGCGGCTCAGGCCCTGCAGCACTGGATGTGCTGGCCGGGCAGTTGCCACTGGCCATGGTCGACCTGCCCGCCGCCTTGCAGCACATCCGGGCTGGCAAGCTGCTGGCCTTTGCCGTGACCAGCCCACAGCGCTTGCCCATGCTGCCCGAGGTGCCCACCGTGTCCGAGGCCGGCCTGACAGGTTACGACTCGACCGGCTGGTTTGGCGTGGTGGCACCCGCTGGAACGCCCGCTGCCGTGATCAGCCGGCTGCATGCCGAGATCGCGGCTGCGTTGAGTGACCCGGAGATCAAGGCCAGCATGCGCAACCTCGGCGTGGAACCGGCTCCCAGCCGACCGGAAGAGTTCGAAGCCTACATCCGGGCCGAGACCCAGAAGTGGGGCAAGGTGATCAAGTCGGCGGGGATCAAGCTTGAGTAGCGACAGCGCCGTGGCCACCAGCGCAGATGTGCTGATCGTCGGCGCCGGGCCCGTGGGCCTGACCCTGGCCATCGATCTGGTGGGTCGCGGCATCAAGGTCACCGTGGTTGAAACCCGGCACTTTGCCGAACCACCCAACGTCAAGTGCAACCACGTCTCGGCCCGCAGCATGGAGCAATTCCGCCGGCTGGGCGTTGCCACCAAGCTGCGCGCGGCCGGCCTGCCGCCGGACTATCCGAATGACGTGGTGTTCCGCACCAGCGTCACCGGCCAGGAACTGACCCGGATTCCGATTCCCTGCCGGCGTGACCGCTACCTGGCCACAGGCGGGCCCGATACCTGGTGGCCCACGCCGGAGCCGCCACACCGCATCAACCAGCTGTTCATGGAGCCCGTGTTGCTGCACCATGCAGCCGCCTTGCCAGGTCTGACCCTGATCAACCGGGCCCAGGTGACCTCCGTGGAGCAGGACGCCCAAGGTGTCACGGTGCAACTGCACGACCTGGATTCGGGCACTCTGCGCAGTATCCGCGCCAGCTATCTGGCGGGGTGCGACGGCGGTGGCTCCACCGTGCGCAAGCAGATCGGCGCTCGGCTCGAAGGCACGGCCGTGATCCAGCGGGTGCAATCCACCTACATCCGGGCGCCACAGCTGCGCGCCCTGATTCCCGGCAAGCCGGCCTGGTCGTATTACGCCGTCAACCCACGGCGCTGCGGCACGGTGTTCACCATTGACGGGCATGAAACGTGGCTGGTGCACAACCACCTCAACCCGCACGAGCCGGAATTCGACTCGGTGGACCGGGACAGCGCTATCCGCAACATTCTGGGCGTGGGTGCCGATTTCGACTACAGCGTGATCAGCCGCGAAGACTGGGTCGGCCGACGCCTGGTGGCGGACCGCTTCCGCCAGGGCCGCATCTTCCTGGCGGGCGACGCGGCTCACCTGTGGGTGCCCTACGCTGGCTACGGCATGAACGCCGGCATTGCCGACGCTACCCACTTGGCCTGGTTGCTGGCCGCCCGGTTGCAGGGTTGGGCCACCGATGGCGTGCTGGATGCCTACGAAGCTGAGCGCCAGCCGATCACCGAACAGGTGTCTCAGTTCGCCATGAACCACGCCGCCCAGATGATCAAGGCGCGCAGCGCCGTGCCGGACAACATTGAAGCCCAGGGTCCCGAAGGCGATGCGGCGCGCCAGGCGATGGGCCGCGAAGCCTATGACCTCAACGTTCAACAGTTCTGTTGCGCCGGCCTGAACTTCGGCTATTTCTATGCCGGCTCGCCGCTGATCGCCTATGACGGCGAGACCCCGCCCCCCTATTCCATGGGTGCCTTCACGCCTTCGACTGCGCCGGGCTGTCGCGCGCCGCACTTCTGGCTGCGTGATGGCCGCTCGCTCTACGACGCGCTCGGCCCCGGCTACACGCTGTTGCGGTTCAACGCCGATACGCCGGTGCAAGCGCTGCTCGACGCCGCCAGTCAGCGCCGGTTGCCACTGAACTTGATGGACGTGGACGCAGCGGAAGTTCCGCAGGAATACCGGCACCGCCTGCTGCTGTGCCGCACTGACCAGCACATTGCCTGGCGTGGTGACGCGGTGCCGCCGCAGCCCCTGGGCCTGGTTGACCAGCTGCGCGGCGCTTTGGCTGGCGCCTGATGCCGGTCAGGCAACGGCCTCGGCCGCCTCTCTTGGGCGCGCAGCTTGCCGGGCCAGCTGGGTCTGTCCGGCATAGCCCCAGTCCGATGCCGGCAGCTCGCGAGCGGTGATATCGGTCAGGGCCCGCGCCAGCTCTGCTTGGCGTGCGGGCGACTGTTCCGGCACGATTTTCAGGTTGAGAAACGGCATGTCAACCTCCCAATGTCTGGCGCAGGCTTGCGTGGCGCTCGATCCGCAGGCGCAAGCGGTTGGTGGCACGCGAGGCGCTGGCGCCGGCCTGAGCCGACCACTGCATCACGCTGGCACCGGCTGCGCGCAGCGGCGCCGGTATGGCGCGCATCATGGACCTGCTGGCGCCGCCGCTGGTATGCAGCGGCGAACTGGTGCCGCTGCTGCAGGACCATCTGGCGAACCAGCGCGTGGCAATCTACGCCGTGATGTTGCAGGAGCGGCATCGCCTGCCAAAAATCCGCGCTTGCATCGACTACTGGGAAGAATGGCTGAGCGCATTGGAGCGGCCGACCGCACACAACACACGCCCATAATCGCCGGATGCCGGATGCCCAACACCTGAGCCAGGACGCGCAGTACAGCGCTGTGCCACCGCGCCGCCCGGACGCGCGCTTCCTGTTTTCGCACCCCGCCCATTGCCTGGCTTTGGGGTTTGGCGCTGGCCTGAGCCCTATTGCACCCGGCACGGCCGGAACGCTCTGGTCCTGGGTCGCCTTCCTGGTGCTGCAACCCTGGCTCAGTGACACCGGCTGGGCCGTGCTGATCGCGGCCTCGCTGCTGCTGGGCTGCTGGGCCTGTTCTGTCACGGCCCGCAATCTGGGTGTGCAAGACCCTGCGGGCATCGTCTGGGACGAGGTCGTCGCCTTCTGGATCATTCTGTGGCTGCTGATGCCGGCTGGCTTCTGGGCGCAGCTGGCGGCATTTGTGCTGTTCCGCTACTTCGATGCCGCCAAGCCTGGGCCGGTAGGTTGGGCCGATCGCAGCTTCAAGGGCTTCGGTGCCCGTGGAGCCTTCGGCATCCTGTTCGACGATCTGGTGGCTGCCGGCTGCAGCCTGATGGTGTTGGCGCTGTTCCGCGCGTTTTGAATATGCGACTCAAACAGGATCTGTTCGTGCTTGATGCTATTGCCTGCGCGGCCGATTTGCTGCTGAAACGTGGATGGATGCTGTGTACCGCGGAAAGCTGCACCGGGGGCCTGATCGCTGCCGCCTGTACTGAGCTGGCGGGCTCCAGCCTGTGGTTCGAGCGCGGCTTTGTCAGCTACTCCAATGCCGCCAAGAGCGAGTTGCTGGGCGTGCCGTCCGAGCTGATTGCGCAGCATGGCGCCGTGAGCGAAGCGGTGGCGCGCGCCATGGCGCAGGGCGCGGTCGCGCACTCCCGAGCTCAGGTGGGCATCGCCGTCACCGGCGTCGCCGGGCCCGGCGGCGGCAGTGTGGAAAAGCCCGTGGGTACGGTGTGGTTCGCCTGGCAGATCGGGCAGCAGCTGTACAGCGAAGTGCAATGTTTCGCCGGCGACCGGGCGGCGGTGCGCGCGGCAACCGTGCGGCATGCGCTGCAGCAACTGCGGCTGCACCTGGCAGAGGGAACCATTGGTCCGACGGGAGCGGCGCCTTAGCGCTGCGGCAGACGCCGTTCAGCTCCAGGCCAGACTGGCCGCGCGCGCCGGCTGGTATTGTTCCAGCAAGGGCTCCAGATACTCCAGCATCCACAGCGACACATTCGCCTCATGGGTGATAGGTCCCAGATGCCCAGCCCCAGGCAGAACCTGGTAGCGCAGCTGCGGCAAGGCGTGACGCAACACGTCGGCCACTGCGGCGGCTGATGCGCGGGTGCGCTCACCGCGCATCAGCAACACCGGCATCCGCAGCGCCTGCAATTGGGAACGGCTCCAGCGGGCTGCGAACAGAGCGTCGAGGCAGCCTGCTGGGCGCTGCAGCAACCGGCAGACACCGGCGCTCTCTTCGAATGCCGCAAGTGTGGGTCGGCGCTGTATCAGCGCCGTGTCATCGGCCAGACCTTTTGTATCGCTTGTTTCAGGGCCGCCACGCCGGCGCGAGCCGCTCAGGCCCGACGCGGGACCTGGACCGCGCCCTGATGTGCAGGACCAACCGCGAGGTCCGGCAATGGGCCAAGTGCCGCAGCCAGCAAGGGGGTGTGCGGCAAGCGGCCCAGATAGGTAGCACCATGCCACCCTGGCGCAGCAAAGGCCAGGGTAGTGACCCGGGGCGCGGCACAGCGCCCGGCGCCAGGAGGCTCGGTTCTCTGGCCGCGGTCTGCAAAGCCTGCAACCAATCGCTGCGTTCCAAGCTGTAGCCGGCGAAGTGCAGGCTGGAGAAACCCGGCAACCGATCCCGGGCCTGCGCCACACGCACAAAGGTCACGGCCAGATCAGGCAGATAGGCCCAGGCCGTACGCACACCGGCGTCACCCGGATACACCATCGTGCCGCTGGCCAGCGCCTGGCCGAACCAGAAACCACGGCCGCTGCCGATGTGGTTGGCCGTACACCGGTAGGTTCGCACCAACCGCCACATCCGTGCCGTGAATGACTCACTGGGCGATGCCGTGCCGCGGGCGCTCTAGGAGTCTGGGCGCCAGAACATGTGGCGACCGGACCGTTGGTGGCCAATTCCAGCAAGATTTTCTTGAAACCGCGCGGATGAGTCTCCTGGCTTCGTGCAGGAGGTCCTACAGGGCGTTTTCTGGACCCCTGGACTG